>JAJRWO010000314.1 GCA_024276775.1 Gammaproteobacteria bacterium
AAAAAAGAGCCACTCGACTTCATCACAGCCAATACCAACAGCAAAGCACCACAGCCCAGACCAATGTAATTAATGGCAGTAAACATATGCCCAGCCAACTCACCAGCCAAGCGTTTCTCGTTGAGACCAGCAAACAGAATGGGGGTAACCACATAGCCGATCACCCACAAACCACCCACCCACAAAGTTTGCAGTACCGCCTCGATTTTCCCTAAAATAATATTCACAATGCTAAATCAACTATAGTGGACGGCAACAATTTCGTATTCCTTATCACCAACTGGCGCTTTCACAATCACTTCATCACCTTCCTCTTTGCCGATAAGCGCACGGGCAACCGGGGAACTGATGGAGATACGATTCTGGCTAATATCTGCCTCAAGGTCACCAACGATTTGATATGTCACGCTCTGCTTAGTTTCCAGTTCAAGCAATTCGACAGTTACGCCAAATACAACCTTATTGGAAGGCGTCAATTTAAAAATATCAATAATCTGCGCTGAAGACAAATGCCCTTCTAACTCGGCAATACGACCTTCGCAAAAAGCTTGTTGTTCCTTGGCTGCGTGATATTCGGCATTTTCTTTCAGATCACCATGCGCACGCGCCTCAGCTATGGCCTGGATAATCCGTGGACGGTCTTCACTCTTTAAACGACTCAATTCTTCACGCAGGCGTTCTGCACCTACCGCAGTCATTGGAACAGTACTCATGCAGACAACTCCTTATGCAAGTCTTGCAAACAGTTAACTTCATATTTATCAGCGTATTTAATTGCCTTACACATGGCTCGGCCACCCGCCAGCGTAGTAGCATACGTCACCTTATACTGTAAAACAGCACGACGAATAGTGAAAGAATCAGCAATCGCCTGACGTCCTTCCGTTGTATTGATAATCAAATTAATTTCATCATTTTTAATCATATCAACGATATGTGGCCGACCTTCGTTAACCTTATTGACCACAGCACAAGGCACACCTTCAACATTCAATACCTCGGCGGTACCGCGGGTAGAACACACCTCAAAACCCAGTTCGACCAATTCACGGGCAATTTGTATCACGCCGCCCTTGTCGGCATCACGGACACTGACAAACGCCTTGCCTGAAGATGGCAGCACCACACCCGCCCCACGCTGAGACTTGGCAAAGGCCTCGGCAAAACTGCGCCCCACTCCCATCACCTCGCCGGTAGATTTCATCTCTGGCCCAAGAATTGGATCAACCCCTGGAAACTTCACAAACGGAAACACAGCCTCTTTTACAGAGTAATAAGGTGGCACAATCTCTGTGGTAAAACCCTGCTCTTTCAAGCTCTGCCCGGCCATGCAACGGGCAGCGATTTTAGCCAGTGGCTGACCAATGGCCTTAGAAACAAACGGCACAGTACGTGAAGCACGCGGGTTAACTTCAATCACGTAGATCTTGCCATCCTGAATCGCAAACTGGACATTCATCAAACCCACCACATTCAACCCACGCGCCATTTTCAACACCTGTTCACGTAGCTCGGCTTGATGCGTTTTAGAAACACTGTAGGGTGGTAATGAACATGCTGAATCACCCGAGTGAACACCCGCCTGTTCAATATGTTCCAGCACACCGCCGATCACCACGTCATTACCATCACAAATAGCATCCACATCCAACTCAACGGCATTATCAAGGAAACGATCCAGCAGGATTGGCGAATCATTAGAAACCTGCACCGCGTTTTGCATATAGTTGAGTAGACCTTCTTCACTGTAGATAATTTCCATCGCTCGCCCACCAAGCACGTATGAAGGCCGTACCACCAACGGAAAACCCATCTCCCGCGCTGCATTGACGGCTTCATCGACATTTCGAGCCGTGCAGTTAGGTGGTTGCAATAAACCCAGCTCATTCAACAACTTCTGAAAACGTTCACGGTCTTCCGCCAAATCGATAGAATCGGGTGTGGTGCCCATAATTGGCGCACCAGCCGCTTCCAGCAGACGCGCCAACTTCAAGGGTGTTTGACCACCGTATTGAATAATAATGCCCTTAGGGTTTTCTTTATGCACAATCTCAAGCACATCTTCCAACGTCAGCGGCTCGAAATAGAGACGATCAGAGATATCGTAATCCGTTGAAACAGTCTCAGGATTACAGTTAACCATAATGGTTTCATAACCATCCTCACGCATCGCCAAAGCCGCGTGAACACAGCAGTAATCAAACTCAATGCCCTGACCAATACGATTGGGGCCGCCCCCCAGAACCATGATTTTGTCATTAGTTGTTGGCTCAGCCTCACACTCTTCTTCGTAAGTGGAATACATGTAGGCGGTGGCAGTAGCAAACTCAGCCGCGCAGGAGTCAACCCGCTTGTAGACCGGGCGCACGTGTAAATCATGGCGTAAATTACGCAATTCATCTTCCTTGCAACCCAGCAATGTCGCCAAACGACGATCTGAAAAACCTTTACGCTTCAGCGCATACATTCGCGACTTGTCTAGCGCAGACATGCCCTGCTCACGCACCTGTGACTCTTCAATGATCAAGTCTTCAATCTGCACCAAAAACCACGGATCGATGCGACTAAACTCATGCACCTCTGCCATCGTCCAACCCGCACGAAAAGCATCAGCCACATACCAGAGACGTTCAGGCCCAGGCATCTTCAATTCATGGCGCAGCTTGGTTTTCAGGTCGTCTTCGCTGATCGCATTCAGATCAAGCATTTCATCCAAACCGTCAACATCGGTCTCAAGACCCCGCAAGGCCTTTTGCAACGATTCCTGCTGAGTACGACCAATCGCCATAACTTCACCCACAGATTTCATCTGTGTGCCCAGCAACGGCTCCGCCTGAGGAAATTTCTCAAAGGTAAAACGCGGCACCTTGGTCACAACATAATCAATCGACGGCTCAAACGATGCCGGCGTAGCACCACCAGTGATTTCATTTTTCAATTCATCCAGGCTGTACCCCACCGCCAGCTTGGCCGCCACCCTGGCAATCGGAAAACCGGTCGCCTTCGAGGCCAGGGCCGATGAACGCGATACCCTTGGGTTCATCTCGATAACGATCATGCGACCATCTTTTGGATCAATAGCAAACTGAACATTAGCACCGCCAGTATCAACACCAATCTCACGCAACACGGCCAACGAGGCATTACGCATGATCTGATATTCTTTGTCAGTTAGGGTCTGGGCCGGGGCAACCGTGATTGAATCACCTGTATGCACTCCCATAGGGTCTATATTTTCTATCGAACAGACAATGATGCAGTTGTCATTGCAGTCACGCACCACCTCCATCTCATATTCTTTCCAGCCAATAATAGATTCCTCAACCAGCAATTCATTGGTGGGTGACAAGTCCAGGCCACGCTCGCAGATTTCAACAAATTCTTCTTTGTTGTAAGCGATACCACCGCCACTACCGCCCATCGTAAAAGATGGGCGGATAATGGTCGGAAAACCCACCGTTGCCTGCACCGCAAAGGCCTCCTCCAAGGTATGCGCCGCCGCCGCCTTAGGCATATCCAGACCAATTTTACGCATGGCCTTAGCAAACAGGTCGCGATCTTCTGCCTTGTTAATGGCATCCCTATCAGCACCTATCATTTCAACCGCATATTTTTCCAATACCCCTTCACGGGCCAGATCCAGCGCACAGTTCAATGCCGTCTGGCCACCCATGGTTGGCAGCAGCGCATCAGGCTTTTCTTGCTCAATAATCTTGGCAACGGTCTGCCAGGTAATCGGCTCGATATAAGTCGCATCAGCCATATCCGGGTCAGTCATGATGGTGGCGGGATTGGAGTTCACCAAAATAACGCGATAACCCTCTTCACCCAGTGCCTTGCAGGCCTGAGCGCCAGAATAGTCAAACTCACTGGCTTGACCAATGACAATAGGCCCAGCGCCGATAATCAGGAT
>JAJRWO010000315.1 GCA_024276775.1 Gammaproteobacteria bacterium
AAGGGTCGCATCCTGAGTCTGTTCAGAATTCACAAAGCCAATAACGCCTTCTACCTCAGTATGCCACGCGAGCAGGTGGAAGCCACCCTCAAGCGCCTGAGCATGTTTGTGTTGATGTCGAAGGTCACGTTAACAGATGAAACGGATAACTTCAGCCAGCTTGGTGTATCTGGGCCTAATTCAGAACAGAAGTTAATGGCCTTGGCTGGCCAGCCTCCAGAAGCTATAGACCAGGTAATCAGCACTGAAAACATCAGCATTATTCGAATTCCAGGGTCTCATCAACGTTTCCAGATTATTGGCCCAGCCCAAGAGATCAAATCACTCTATAATAAACTTGGCACCTTTGTTAGCGAAGTATCAGCCAATGCCTGGCAATTGCTCGACATTCACGCTGGCCTCCCTGTCATCAAGCAAGCCAATGTTGAGGCCTTTGTACCGCAAATGGTCAACCTGCAAGCCATTAACGGCCTGAGCTTCAAGAAAGGCTGTTACCCCGGCCAAGAAGTGGTTGCTCGAATGCAATACCTGGGCAAACTAAAGCGCCGTATGTACCTGGTTCATAGCGACAACGAGGAAATTGCCCAGCCCGGTGACAGCATTTTCATTAACGCTGATGAACCACGTAAAACAGGGCGGGTAGTGATTGCACAACCCGCTTCTGGTGGCGGTTGCGACCTGCTCGTTGTGGTAGAAATAGAATCTGCAGATAATCACACCATGTACCTGGATGAAAACATGTCTACCCCACTGACAACCAAATCCCTACCTTATTCATTGGACTTGAGTTAAGACAAACCGAGCCGATAGATTTAGGAATATTCGACATAACAAACCAGGATCGGGGGCAGGCTCATTGAATGTAGAAGACAAATTCATTGCTTCTTTGATGGGCGATGCCAGTAAAGGCCAACTTGAACTGCCAACGTTGCCCGAGGTAGCGCTCAAGGTTAGAAAGCTGGTCGATGACCCGATGGTTTCAGCCGACAAGATTGCCACTCTAGTAGGCACTGATGCAGCCCTTTCAGCGCGCCTGTTACAGGTGTCCAATAGTGTCTTTTTTAAGGGACTTAGTCCAGTCGAAAATGTCCGTACCGCAGTGATTCGGCTGGGTGGCGTTTGCGTTCGCAACGTTGTTTCCAGCCTGGTGATGAAACAACTTTATCAAGCCAAGCAGATGGGGCCGATCAAAAGAGACCTGCTTAATCTCTGGGTAAGGGGCGCAAAGGTCGCCGCCATCAGCCAGGTACTGGCAAAACGCTTCACCAAACTTAACCCAGATGAAGCCATGTTAGCAGGATTAATCCACGATATCGGCATTTTACCCATACTCAAACGGGCAATTAAATTTCCTGAGTTAATCGCCGACAAAGCACTGCTTTACCGAATAATTGATAAAATGCACCTGGAAATCGGTCGCTTGATATTAGAAGGGTGGCACTTCCCGGCAGAATTAATTCAAGTAGCCGCCGAGCATGAAAACCTAACACGCGATCCGGGACCCAAGCCTGACTATACGGATGTAGTCCTGGTCGCCAACCTGCATAGCTACATGGGGCAAAACAATGCTAAATATAGCTCTGTTGACTGGAATAACGTTCCTGCTTTCGACAAACTTGGCCTCACGCCTGAGCAAAGCATCCAGGCCTTGTCCGAGGCTAAGTCTGATATTAATGAAATACAAAAACTCATTTCTGGATAGCAGGTAATACCGACAGTTTAAGTTTAATTTAAAATGAAGGATTGATTGTGACACTAGAAAACCAACTGTTGATGAAATTTCTAGACGATCTAAATCATAATCGTATCAATCTGCCCAGCTTGCCGGAGATCGCCCTAAAGGTGCGCGATGTGGTACAGGATCCTGACTCTTCGGCCGCCAGAATTGCCATCACCATTGGTGCTGATCCGGTCATGACAGCCAAGATTATACAAGTCGCCAACAGCCCTCTTTATCGTCCCACCAGCCCGGTTGAAAATTTACAAAATGCGATTAGTCGACTCGGGCAAACCGTTGTCAATAACATTGTCACGGGCATGGTGATGGAACAGCTTTACCAAAAAGGCAATAACCCTACCATTGAACGACACCTTAGAGAACTTTGGCTACACAGCACTAAAGTGGCCGCCATCAGCATGATATTGGCACGCAAACTGACCAAACTGAAACCCGACCAAGCCATGTTGGCCGGGCTTATTCATGATATTGGTGCCATCCCCATCTATATGGAAGCCGCCAATATTCCAGCACTTGAAGATGAAGGGTTACTCCAGAGTGTGGTGGCCAAAATCCATAACCTGATCGGCACCACCATCCTGGATGACTGGAACTTTCCCCAAGCATTAATTGATGTTGTTTCCAACCATGAAGACCTTAGCTATCATTCAGGTGACAGTGTTGATTATGTCGACGTAGTGACTGTTGCCAATATTCTCAGCCATATTGGCACCACTCACCCCTTGGCCAAAAGTGACTGGACTAAAGCCACCGCCTTCAAAAAACTGGGCTTAACCCCAGAAGAAAGCATTTCAATACTGGAAGAGGCGCAGGAAGAGGTGAATATGATTCAGGCCATATTCAAAAACTAAAAAATCGGTTGTTAAGCCGGTTTTTTAATGACCTCATTTAGCGCCTAAGCCTCTGGCCGCATATGTGGAAACAACAACACATCCCGGATAGATGGTGCATCAGTAAACAGCATCACCAGGCGGTCAATACCTATCCCCTCACCCGCCGTCGGCGGCATGCCATGTTCAAGCGCACGAACATAAGCTTCATCAAAATGCATCGCCTCATCATCACCGGCATCTTTATCTTCCACTTGCTGATGAAAGCGTTCAGCCTGATCCTCAGCATCGTTCAACTCGGTAAAACCATTGGCAAGCTCACGGCCACCCACAAAAAATTCAAACCTGTCGGTGACGAATGGGTTGTCATCATTGCGACGCGCCAGCGGCGATACCTCAGTAGGGTAAGCGGTGATAAAGGTTGGCTCTTTGAGAAGGTGCTCAACTGTTTTTTCAAAAATTTCGATCTGAATCTTGCCCAACCCATAACTATCTTTTAGCGGAATTCCAAGCCGCGCGGCAATGGCCTTGGCCTGATCAATATCATCCAGTTCTGCGTCAGTGATATCTTTGTTATAAAACAGAATCGACTGTTTCACTGTTAAACGGGAAAAAGGCTTACCAAAGTCATACTCATCACCTTGATATGAGACCTTGGTATCACCGAGAATCTCCAGCGCCATGGTACGCAGCAACGCTTCAGTGTGATCCATCAAGTCATTGTAGTCAGCATAGGCCTCATAAAATTCAAGCATGGTAAATTCCGGATTATGGCGTGTGGAGACACCTTCGTTACGGAAGTTACGATTAATCTCGTAGACCTTTTCAAAGCCCCCCACAATCAAACGTTTTAGATACAGCTCCGGCGCAATACGCAGGAACATTGGCAAATCCAGGGCGTTGTGATGCGTCGCAAACGGGCGCGCCGTGGCACCGCCTGGAATAGTGTGCATCATCGGCGTTTCAACCTCCATAAATCCCTTGTCATCCAGATAACG
>JAJRWO010000316.1 GCA_024276775.1 Gammaproteobacteria bacterium
CTAACCCTTGAAGCCATTACTCGGGATTGTAAAGAGGCCGGTGCAGAAGAGGTCTATTCTGCCGTGCTGGTAAAAAAGATTCGCCAACGCCAATCGAAAATGAAGGTTGATTTTGTCGGCCTGGAGGTAGAAGACCGTTACCTGTTTGGTTATGGTATGGATTACAAAGGTTACCTGCGTAATGCCGCTGGAATTTATGCCGTTAAAGGCATGTAACAGTTTGTCCGGATTGCATATCAGCCGGGCTAACCCCCTTATGGAGTAAACGTGATGACTAACATCGCAATCATCGGTGGCACCGGCTTGGCTAAGCTGGCTGAATTGGAAATCATTAAACAGGAAGAGATAGATACCCCCTTCGGCAAGCCATCAGCCTCCTTAACCTACGGCAAACTGTTTGGTCGTGATGTCATTTTCCTGCCGCGTCACGGTGGCAACCACACCATCCCGCCACACATGATCAACTACCGTGCCAACATTCATGCCTTAAAAGACGCCGGTGCTGAAAAAATCATCGCCATTGCCGCTTGCGGTACCATGGATGACGCTTTTGCGCCGACTTCACTCGCTATCCCAGATCAGATCATCGACTATACTTGGGGCCGCAAACACACTTTTTTTGAAGATGGACTCGCAGACGTAACCCATATTGATTTCACCAACCCCTATGATGAAAAGCTGCGCCAGGCACTTATAAAATCTTGCCGGCAAGCCAATGTTCAATTTTCGGGTTATGGCACCTATGCCGCTGCCCAAGGACCGCGCCTGGAAACCGCTGCTGAAATCAAACGGATGGAAGGCGACGGTTGCACCATGGTGGGCATGACTGGCATGCCCGAAGCGGCACTGGCACGAGAACTGAGCATGGCCTACGCCTGTTGTGCGGTTAGTGTTAACTGGGCTGCGGGCAAAACCGAAGCAGAGATCACGATGGAAGATATTATTCACTGTCTGGGAGAGGGAATGACTAATATCAGGGGCATGTTTGAGGAATTAATGGTAATGCTCTGATTGTTATATTGTTTGCATGAAATATCGAATCGAGGTAGCGCTTGGTCATAACTTGAAATTAGCCCGTTCACCCACATTAAGCACTTTAGGCGAGGCGATTGTGTCAGTGTACACGTGTCTTTTTCTGCATCCAATTGTATTGTTTAGATTTAGTTTTTAGGTTGACGAAGGCGGTTAAACCAATAGGCCAGTGCGGGCAGTAGAAAAATAGCCCCGAGCATATTGACCAAAAACATAAAGGTTAGCAAAATACCCATATCAGCCTGAAACTTGAGTGGTGAAAAAACCCAGGTGGCAACACCAATGGCTAGCGTAATAGCAGTGAAAAATACGCCGCTGCCGGTTTGGCTCAGGGTCATTAAGTAGGCATCGTAAAGTGAATCTTCTGTTTTTAAACATTCGCGTAGACGGCTGTAAATGTAGATGCCGTAGTCAACCCCCACACCAACGCCTAGCGCCACCACAGGCAGGGTGGCAACTTTAAGGCCAATGTCGAGCATAGCCATCAATGCGTAAGCGAGCAGTGAGACCAAACCCAAGGGCAGTATGATGCACAGTGTGGTACTGATAGAACGAAAGGTGACGAGGCACAAAGCGATAATGATGCTGAAAAGATAAAGCAAAATGGGAAACTGGGCACGGTCAATTTCTTCATTGGTGGCGGCCATGACGCCAACGTTGCCAGTGGCCAGTTGGAACTGAAGGTTGTCGCGGTTGTACTGAGTGCGATAGGTCTTAATTGCTGAAATGATTTTGGTAATGGTAGTGGCTTTATGATCGGTGGTAAATATCATCACCGGCATCACACTGCAATCGTTGTTAAGCAGGCCACTGCTGGTGGGAATATAGGCCACCGATTGCGCCAGTGATGATTCGTTACGTGGTAATACACGCCATTTTAAGCTGCCCTCATTCCAGCCTGCATTGATGATCTTGACTACCCCTGGCATGGCGATAACCGACTGTACTCCATCCACATTGCGCATGGTCCACTGAAAGTGGTCGATGGCCTTCATGATATCGTAATTGACGCAGCTCTCAGCTTGGGTCTCGACAATGACCGTTAGTACATCCACGCCAATGGAAAACTTATCGCTGATTATTTCACTATCGATATTGTAACGAGACTCGGGCCATAGTTCCGGCACGCCACGTTGCAGGTCTCCGATTTTGATATCGGCTGCCTTCCAGGCTCCCAGAATCAGTAAAACCAGAGCAAAAAGAATAATGCCCGTGGCGGGTTTAGCCGTGGCCGCTTTGGCAACAATGCGCCAGATGGCATTCATTTTCTCAGTTCGCTGGTTTAGTTTTTCTCGATAAGCTTGTTTGGGACTGATGTATGAAAGTAGCACCGGTAACAGCATTAAGTTGATCAGTATAATGACGGCCACGCCAATGCTGGCGGTAATCGCCATTTCTTGAATGACGCGAATTTCGATCAGGTAGATGCTGATAAAACCGATGGTGTCGCTGGTCAGGGCAATGGTGCTGGGGATTAACAGGCGTCTAAAGCAGGTCCGTGCTGCCGTTTTAGCATCCGCTCCCTGAAAAATTTCGTTAGTGTGATTGTTCACCATCTGAACACCGTGGCTAATGGCGATAGCAAAAATTAAAAAAGGAATCAGCACCGACATGGGGTCGATACCGTAGCCCATGGCAGTCAGTAAGCCCAATTGCCAGACAACGGCGATTAACGCGCTGCCCAGTAGTGCTGAGGTTAAACGGAATGAACGAGTATTGGCGAATACC
>JAJRWO010000317.1 GCA_024276775.1 Gammaproteobacteria bacterium
TATCACGGGTCTTGGATGATTCTTGCGGAATACGTGCAAGCACGTCACCCACACCCACCTCAGCACCATCTTCCATTCCAACAATCGCGCCACCAGGCAGAAAATACATAGCAGGAATATCCGTCCCCGCAATACACAACTCATCACCATTCGCATCAACCAGCCTAACCATTGGTTTCAAATCCTTACCGGCAGTACCACGCGCCTTTGGATCGGTGATCACCAAGTTAGACAAACCCGTAATATCATCGGTCGTCCGTTCCATACTGACACTATCAACAAAATCACTAAACTGAACCTTACCAGCAACTTCTGTAATGACTGGGTGAGTATGCGGATCCCAGGTAGCAACAATCTGGCCTGCAGAAATCGTATCACCATCATCTGCTGTCAGTACTGAGCCGTATGGAATTTTGTAACGCTCACGATCACGGCCATGCTCATCGACAACGATCAACTCACCAGAACGAGAAACGGCAACATTGTGGCCATCAGCATGCTTCACCAGCTTGATATTATGCATACGCACAGTACCGGCCGATTTAACTTCTACATTGTTTTCAGCCGCTGAACGAGATGCAGCACCACCAATGTGGAAGGTACGCATGGTCAGCTGAGTCCCTGGCTCACCAATTGACTGGGCAGCAATAACACCGACAGCCTCACCTGAATTAACCTGATGACCACGCGCCAAATCACGACCATAACAAGCAGCACAGATGCCATATCGTGTATCACAGGTAATGGGAGAACGGACCAAAACCTGATCGATGCTTGCATCTTCTAATAAATCAACCAAATGCTCATCTAGCAGAGTACCGGCAGTCACCAGGACTTCATCAACATCTGGCTTACAGATATCTTCAATCACCACACGACCCAACACCCTTTCACGCAACGGCTCGACAACATCACCCCCCTCAATCAAGGGCATCATCAACAGACCATGCATGGTGCCACAATCATCCTCAGTCACGACTAAGTCCTGCGCCACATCAACCAAACGTCGCGTTAAATAACCCGAGTTCGCGGTCTTCAAGGCCGTGTCAGCCAAGCCTTTACGTGCACCATGCGTTGAAATAAAGTACTGAAGTACATTCAAGCCTTCACGGAAGTTCGCCGTAATTGGCGTTTCAATGATCGAACCATCTGGTTTAGCCATCAAGCCACGCATCCCTGCAAGCTGACGAATCTGTGCTGCACTACCGCGAGCACCTGAATCAGCCATCATAAAGATGGAATTGAACGAGTCCTGTTTAACCTCATTACCATCTTTATCAATAACGAGATCACTGCCCAGTTTATCCATCATTGCCTTAGCAACGCGGTCATTGGTATGTGACCATATATCAACCACTTTATTGTAGCGCTCACCATTGGTCACCAGACCTGAGATATACTGATTCTCAATCTCTTTAACCTCAGCCGCCGCCGCCGCAATAATGCCTTCTTTTTCACTAGGGACCGCCATGTCATTAATACCGATGGAAATACCTGACTTGGTTGAAAAGCTGAAGCCGGTATACATTAACTGGTCAGCAAAAATAACGGTTGCCTTCAAGCCCAAACGACGATAGCAAGTATTAATCAGGCCTGAAATTGCCTTTTTGGTCATGGTCTGATTGAACAGCTCAAACGGCAAACCCTTTGGCAGCAACTCTGCCAACAAGGCACGACCGACAGTGGTATCAACAATCTTAATCGCCGTATTAATGTCACCGCTTACTGTATCAAGAACATCTTCCTTGATGCGCACTTTAACCTTGGCATGAATATTGACAGCCTTGGTTTCCCAAGCTCGGCGTAACTCAGCCAAACCAGAAAAGGCCATGCCTTCACCTTTGGCATTTATGCGCTCACGGGTCATGTAATACAAGCCCAAGATAACGTCCTGCGAAGGCACAATAATTGGCTCACCGTTAGCCGGTGACAAAACGTTGTTGGTCGCCATCATTAGCGCACGCGCTTCAATCTGCGCTTCCAGCGACAATGGTATGTGAACCGCCATTTGATCACCGTCAAAGTCAGCGTTATAAGCCGTACAAACCAGCGGGTGCAACTGAATGGCTTTACCCTCAATCAATACTGGCTCAAACGCCTGAATGCCAAGACGATGAAGTGTCGGCGCACGATTCAACATAATTGGATGCTCACGAATAACTTCTTCGAGAATATCCCAAACTTCAGCGCCTTCACGTTCAACCAGCTTTTTAGCCGCTTTGATTGTCGTCGCCAGACCACGCAATTCCAACTTACTAAAGATAAACGGCTTGAACAATTCAAGTGCCATCTTCTTTGGCAAACCACACTGATGCAGTTTCAGGGTTGGGCCAACCACGATGACTGAACGCCCCGAATAATCAACACGTTTACCCAGTAGGTTTTGACGAAAACGACCTTGTTTACCTTTAATCATATCAGCCAGAGATTTCAGCGGCCGTTTATTGGTCCCCGTAATGGCTTTGCCACGACGACCATTATCCAGCAGTGCATCGACAGACTCTTGCAACATTCGCTTTTCATTACGAACAATAATATCCGGCGCATTAAGATCCAACAAACGCTTGAGGCGATTATTACGATTGATAACGCGGCGATACAGATCATTCAAATCAGATGTCGCAAACCGGCCACCATCAAGTGGCACCAATGGACGCAACTCTGGTGGCAGAACAGGCAAAACAGTCATGACCATCCATTCAGGCTTATTACCCGAATCAAGGAAGGCCTCCATCAATTTGAGACGCTTGGTCATTTTCTTGATCTTGGTCTCAGAATTTGTATTCGGAATTTCTTCACGAAGCATGGCGACTTCGCCTTGCAAATTTATTTGAATCAGCAATTCACGCACAGCCTCAGCGCCCATTCGGGCATCAAAGTCATCACCAAACTCTTCAATCGCATCAAGGTAGCCCTCATCATTCAACAGCTGGCCTTTTTCCAAGGTAGTCATCCCTGGGTCAATCACCACAAAAGCTTCAAAATAAAGTACACGCTCAATATCACGCAGGGTCATATCCAACAGCAGCCCCATACGCGAAGGCAGTGATTTCAGAAACCAGATATGCGCAACAGGACTGGCAAGATCAATGTGAGCCATACGATCACGACGAACCTTGGCCACTGTGACTTCAACACCACATTTTTCACAAATCACACCACGATGTTTCAGGCGCTTATATTTTCCGCACAGACATTCGTAATCTTTTACCGGGCCAAAAATTTTGGCGCAAAACAGGCCATCGCGTTCAGGCTTGAATGTCCGATAATTGATGGTTTCAGGTTTTTTAACCTCACCAAAGGACCAGGAACGAATCTTCTCTGGCGAAGCAAGCCCGATACGAATCGCATCAAACTCATCATTACTTTGGCCTTGTTGCTTTAATAGATTAAGCAGATCTTTCACTCTGTAGTCTCCTACTAATGTGACACGCTAGATGTCAGTCAAACAGCGTAACCTGAATTACACGTTTTCCAGTTCGATATCGATGCCTAGGGCACGAATTTCCTTCAGTAATACATTGAAGGATTCCGGCATACCAGGCTCCATGCGGTGATCACCATCAACGATGTTTTTATACATCTTGGTTCGGCCAGCCACATCATCCGACTTAACGGTCAGCATTTCCTGCAAGGTATATGCAGCACCATAAGCTTGCAACGCCCAGACCTCCATCTCGCCAAAACGCTGACCACCAAACTGCGCTTTACCACCCAGCGGCTGTTGAGTAACCAGACTATATGGACCGGTTGAACGGGCATGCATCTTGTCGTCAACCAAATGATTCAACTTCAGAATATACATGTAACCCACTGTGGTCTGGCGCTCAAAGGCATCACCTGTACGGCCATCATACAATTGAGTTTGACCGCTATCAGGTAACCCAGCCAGCGCTAGCAAGCCCTTTATTTCTGCCTCACTAGCACCATCAAATACCGGTGTTGCCATTGGTACACCATTACGCAGATTAGCTGACATTTCAAGTATTTCGTCATCAGAAAAGCTCTTGAGGTCTTCCGTCTGGCCACTGGTGTTGTAAACCTTTTCCAGGAATTCACGCACATCGGCAATCTTGCGTTGTTGATCCAACATTTCACCGATTCGCCGACCAAGCCCCTTGGCAGCCCACCCTAAGTGAACCTCAAGCACCTGACCAATATTCATACGCGAAGGCACCCCCAGTGGATTAAGGACGATATCAACTGGCTCACCATTTTCATCGTATGGCATATCTTCCTCAGGCACGATCATTGAGATAACACCCTTATTACCGTGACGACCCGCCATTTTGTCACCCGGCTGAATCCGACGTTTCACCGCCAGATAGACCTTAACCATTTTCAGCACACCAGGTGCCAGGTCATCACCAGACGTCAATTTGCGTTTTTTCTCTTCGTAGAATTCATCAATTTCTTTACGTGACATTTTGATCTGCTCACCGAGCTGCTCAAGCTGAAGGTTGGCATCATCGTTATTCAGGCGAACCTCAAACCATTTGCCACGGCCAATATCCCCCAGATAAGCCTTGGTAATCTTATCGCCAGACCTGAGTTTATTGGGGCCACCGCCAGCAACCTTGCCAGCCAGTAACTTTTCTACACGCTGATAGATATCCTCCTCGACAATACGGAACTGCTCGTAAAGATCTTTTTTAACACGAATCAATTCTTCATTTTCAATTTCGAGAGCACGAGTATCTTTATCAACGCCATCACGCGTGAAAACCTGAACATCAATAATCGTACCACTCATACCCGATGGCACACGCAGCGAGGTATCCTTAACATCAGACGCTTTTTCACCAAAGATCGCACGCAGCAATTTTTCTTCAGGTGTCAATTGGGTTTCACCCTTCGGCGTCACTTTACCCACCAGAATATCGCCGGGTTTAACCTCAGCGCCAATGTAAACGATGCCCGATTCATCCAAACGTGACAGCGCACTTTCACCTACATTGGGAATATCAGAAGAAATCTCTTCAGAACCCAGCTTGGTATCACGGGCAACACAATTCAGCGCCTCGATATGGATAGTGGTCAAACGGTCTTCTTTAACCACACGTTCTGAGATAAGAATGGAGTCCTCAAAGTTGTAGCCATTCCACGGCATAAAGGCAACCAACATATTTTGCCCCAAAGCCAACTCGCCAATATCAGTCGATGGGCCATCAGCTAAAACATCACCACGGGCAACGACGTCACCTTTTTTCACCAACGGACGCTGATTAATGCAGGTATTCTGATTAGAACGGGTATATTTAGTGAGATTATAAATATCAACACCCGGCTCACCCGGAATAGTATCAGCATCGTCAACACGAACAACCACACGTGCAGCATCAACAGAATCAACCACACCACCACGCTTGCTAATAACACAAACACCAGAATCAATTGCAACCGTGCGTTCCATCCCTGTTCCACACAAAGGTTTTTCAGCGCGCAACGTTGGTACAGCCTGACGTTGCATATTCGACCCCATCAAGGCTCGGTTAGCATCATCATGCTCAAGAAAAGGGATCAACGAAGCAGCAACCGAAACAATCTGCCGCGGTGAAACGTCAACATAATTAACACGGTCACGCGGGGATAACGTAAATTCATTTTTATGGCGACATGAAACCAAGTCATCCAGAAGATTGTTTTTAGCGTCCACAGCGACACTGGCCTGAGCGATAACATACTCACCCTCTTCAATCGCGGATAAATACTCAATATCATCAGTGATACGCGAATCAATAACCTTGCGATACGGTGTTTCCAGAAAGCCATATTCGTTGGTACGCGCATATACCGCCAATGAGTTGATCAAACCGATGTTCGGCCCTTCAGGTGTTTCAATGGGACAGACACGACCATAATGCGTTGGATGTACATCGCGCACCTCAAAACCAGCACGCTCACGGGTCAAGCCACCCGGGCCAAGCGCAGAAACACGACGCTTATGCGTAATCTCAGACAAAGGATTATTTTGATCCATAAACTGAGACAGCTGGCTTGAACCAAAAAACTCTTTCACTACCGCTGAAACGGGCTTGGCATTGATCATTTCTTGTGGCATCAAGCCTTCGCTTTCAGCCATACCAAGACGCTCTTTAACTGCGCGTTCAACACGCACCAGTCCAATACGGAATTGATTCTCGATCATTTCACCGACCGAACGGATACGACGATTGCCCAAGTGATCAATATCATCAACAGTGTCAAAACCATCTTTGATATTTATCAATGCTTTGATGACATCAAAAATATCTTTTTTGTCTAATGTTCCAGAACCAATAATTTCCTCACGCTTCAGACGGCGATTAAACTTCATTCGACCAACAGCTGACAAGTCATAGCGTTCGTCAGTGAAGAATAAATTTTTAAACAATGCACCTGCCGACTCTTTTGTTGGTGGCTCACCCGGACGCATCATGCGATAGATTTCAACCTGTGCTTCCAACTCATCATTGCTAGTATCGATGCGCAAGGTATCCGAAATATATGAACCGTGATCCAAATCATTTGTAAATAATGACCTAAACTGTTTAACGCCTGCTTCACGCATTTTTTGGAGCAACTCTTCTGTTATTTCTTCGTTGCAGTTAACCAACACCTCTCCTGTGGTTTCATCGATGACATCACTGCCAATCGCCTTGCCAATCAAATAATCGTCTGGCACGACCAGCGTTTTCATCTTGGCCTTATTCATTTCACGAATATGGCGCGCCATAATGCGGCGCCCAGCCTCAACGACAACAGCACCTTTAGGTGACTTAATATCGAACAGTGCTGTTTCACCTTTTAGGCGGTCAGGGACAAGTTCAAGCTCAGCGCCTTCGGTTAGAAGCGTGTAATTATTGTATTCAAAAAACTCATCGAGAATTTCAACTGTTGAGTACCCCAAAGCACGCATCAAAACTGTGATTGGAAGCTTACGACGCCTATCAATACGCACAAACATATTATCATTTGGGTCAAATTCAAAATCTAACCATGAACCACGATATGGAATAACCCGAGCAGAAAACAGTAGCTTGCCGGAAGAATGAGTCTTACCTTTATCGTGCTCAAAAAAGACACCCGGTGAACGGTGCAACTGAGAAACCACAACACGTTCCGTGACATTAACAACAAAAGTTCCATTTTCAGTCATCAACGGCACTTCGCCCATATAGACTTCTTGCTCTTTTATATCCTTGATTGTCTTTACTTTAGAATCCTTATCATAAATCACCAAACGGAGTTTAACGCGCAAGGGGGCAGAAAAAGTCATGCCGCGCATCTGACACTCACGTACATCAAATGCAGGCACCCCCAAGCGATAACTTACATATTGCAATTCAGCGCTGCCAGTATAGCTTTGAACTGGGAACACTGAAGAAAATGCCGCGTGCAAACCAACCTCGGCCCGCTGACCAACAGCAGCGTCTGCCTGGAGAAATTTACGATAGGAGTCTAGCTGCGTCGCCAGCAAATATGGGACTTCAAGCACACTAGGCTGTCCACCAAACGTCTTTCGAATGCGTTTCTTTTGCGTAAAAGAATAGGCCATCGGGGTTCCTCAGTCTTGTTACCTTTACCTGCAGAGTCGCCCTCAGGAAGAAAACGCTGCAGCTCTCAAATTCTTTAATGTCACTATTTTATTGCCATCAGACGGCAAAAGGCCGGCGGCGCTAAGCCACCAGCCATTCTTAGGTGCTATAAAGCAAAAGCACCCTGGCGCTGCAAAGCCTTACTTAATTTCAACAGAAGCGCCAGCTTCCTCAAGCTGTTTCTTAACTTCTTCAGCTTCGTCCTTAGATACACCTTCTTTAACTGCAGCAGGTGCACTTTCAACCATGTCTTTCGCTTCTTTAAGACCCAGGCCAGTGATGCTACGTACCGCCTTAATCACAGAAACCTTGCCAGAACCAAAGCTCGTCATAACAACATTGAACTCAGTTTGTTCAACAGCAGCACCGCCTGCATCAGCACCCGCAGCCGGCGCAGCCGCTACAGCAGCAGCAGAAACACCAAACTTTTCTTCCATAGCTTCAACCAACTCAACAACTTCCATTACGGACATGCTGGCAATTGATTCCAAAATATCATCTTTAGATACAGCCATTTGACTATCTCCTATTTACAAAAAATTAAAAAATAAAACCATCGTTTTTGTTGCGATACCCAAGAAGCTTTATCAAGCAGCTTCCTGCTTCTGGTCGCGTACTGCCGCAACAACACGCGTAACCTTGGTGGGTATCTCGTTGAGAGTACGTGCCAGCTTCTCGACAGGCGCAAGCATCAGCGCCATCACCAGGCTGATCGCCTGATCCTTGGTTGGCATCTTGGCCAGGCGTTCAATATCACCTGCGGCCAGCAATTTACCACCAATAGAAACCAGTTTAACTTCAAGCTTGCCATTATCCTTAGCGAAATCATGGATCACGCGAGCAGCGGCACCAGGATCTTCCTGGGAAAAAGCCAATACTAACGGACCCGTTAACGCCTCGTTCATGCACTCGAAGTCTGTACCCTGCAAAGCACGGCGAGCCAACGTATTTTTCACAACACGAAGATAAACACCCGACTCACGCGCCTTGAGACGCAACTCAGTCATTTGGCCTACAGACAGACCAGCATACTCAGCTGCAATCGCAGACAAGGAGCCAGAAGCGACTTCTGCTACCTCGGCAACGATGGCTTTCTTATCGTTCAGATTAAGAGCCATAACTTACCTCCAAAAGGTCTAACCAAAACATCTGTTTCCAGACATTTACCTAACGGCAACCTGTCGGGAAAACCCGATTTAGGTGGCACCGTCTACGCAGGCAGGACTTCTCCATTAAGCAACTATCAAAATAGAAGCACCCACGATCTTTGACTACCAACAGCAAAGCTGATGGCTCCAAAGTTCTTTTGCTCCAGAAGGAGCCCCGCCAAGCCTCTTAAATATCGAGACTGGCCTTCTCTACAGACACACCAGGACCCATGGTTGTAGAGACAATAATTTTTTCCATGTAAATGCCTTTGGCGCTACTTGGCTTTGCCTTGATCAGATCAGCCAGAAGAGCATTCAGATTCTCTTTTAGCGCCGCAACATCAAAGCTGGCCTTGCCAATAGTCGTCTGGACAATGCCGCCCTTATCAGCGCGATAGCGCACCTGGCCGGCCTTTGCATTTTTAACCGCCGTCGCAACATCGGGACTCACAGTACCCACTTTAGGATTAGGCATTAGACCGCGCGGCCCAAGTATCTGGCCCAACTGACCGACGACACGCATTGCATCAGGAGAAGCAATCACAACATCAAAATCCATGCTGCCCTTCTTTATTTCTTCAGCAAGGTCTTCCATGCCAACAATATCAGCGCCGGCAGCCTTTGCAGCATCAACATTTGGCCCCTGAGTAAAAACAGCAACACGAACCGTTTTACCCGTGCCATTTGGCAATACTGTAGAACCACGCACGACCTGATCCGATTTACGCGAGTCAATACCCAAATTGATAGCAACATCAACAGCTTCATCAAATTTTACGGTCGAAACATCTTTCAGAAGCGCCAACGCTGCGTCAATATTCAGGACGGTACCTGGTGCTAATTTTTCGGCAATCGCTTTGCTACGTTTTGTCATCTTGGCCATCTTACACGCCCTCCGTATTCAGACCCATACTGCGGGCTGTGCCCGCAATAGTACGAACCGCGGCATCCATATCAGCAGCCGTCAGATCAGGCATTTTAACTGTGGCGATTTCCTCAAGCTGAGCGCGGTTTACAGTACCAACCTTTTCAGTGTTTGGGCGTCCACTACCAGACTTCAGACCCGCCGCCTTCAGCAACAAAACAGCAGCCGGCGGGGTTTTGGTAATAAAGGTGAAGCTACGATCATTGTAAACAGTGATCACAACAGGAATCGGCATTCCTGCTTCCATGCTCTGCGTTTGAGCGTTGAACGCCTTACAGAATTCCATAATATTAACACCATGCTGACCCAACGCTGGACCAACCGGTGGACTCGGGTTTGCTTTACCAGCGGCAACCTGCAGCTTAATATATGCCTGAACTTTCTTCGCCATTGCTATTACTCCTTAATGGGTGCAAGCGCCTCGCGGCTCCCCAAAAATACAAACTCAACAATCAGCCCTTTTCTACTTGGCCGAATTCCAATTCAACCGGGGTTGAACGACCAAAAATCAAAACAGCGACACGTAGGCGACTCTTTTCATAATTAACCTCTTCAACAACACCGCTGAAATCAACAAATGGCCCTTCAGTAACCCGGACAACCTCACCCGGTTCAAACAAAACTTTGGGTTTTGGCTTTTCAACGCCTTCCTGAACACGGTCAAGAATACGCTGTGCTTCACGGTCACTAATAGGTGCTGGGCGATCAGATGTCCCACCAACAAAGCCCATTACTTTCGGCACCTCTTTAACCAGATGCCATGTTTCGTCATCCAGTTCCATTTGCACCAAAACATAACCCGGAAAAAATTTCCGATCACTTTTACGCTTCTGGCCAGCACGCATTTCAACAACCTCTTCGGTTGGAACAAGCACTTCACCAAAACGATCTTCCATTCCAGCATATTGAATACGTTCTTCCAAAGAGCGCTTGACGTGATTCTCAAAGCCAGAATAAGCATGTACTACGTACCAACGCATTGCCATTTACCCCCCCTAGCCAGTCAGCTTGCCGGCCGTCCATAACAAGCCTGAATCAAGAATCCACAAAAAGACACCGACAATAAAGACCACGACTAAAACAATACCCGTTGTCTGTAAAGTTTCCTTCCTGGTTGGCCAAACAACTTTTTTGACCTCTGTTTGTGCGTCAGTCACAAAACCCCAGGTTCTTCGTCCCAAGGCCGTCTGATATGCAATTGCAATAGCAACACCTGCAACCGCCAGCAAGCCCAGCACACGCATCAGCAGCGACTGATCAGCAAAGTAATAAAACCCTGCCACCCCAGTAGCCATCAACGCTACAGCTATTATCAACTTAACCTTATCCATACACCCAATAAATTCTTTAAGTTGTTATCAAGATGGCAGGCCAGGAGGGAATCGAACCCCCAACCCTCGGTTTTGGAGACCGATGCTCTGCCAATTGAGCTACTGGCCTATCCCGACAACTAAAAA
>JAJRWO010000318.1 GCA_024276775.1 Gammaproteobacteria bacterium
AACCACTGGTAAGTTTACGACCTATTTTGACGAGCTGGTGAATGAGTGGGTGTATGGGCTTGGGATTGATTCTAAGCAGCAGGTCTGGTTTGGCACCGAGGGTGGTGTTTCCATGTTTGACGGTGAGACTTGGACTGCCTGGACGCATAATGATGGTCTGGGTGCTGCGAATGTTGAAAATCTGCCAATTAATCTGAATACCGGGCTGGGTACACGTGAGCGTCATGACCTGAATGTGATGACCGAGGGTCAGTCAACCTACAACCCCAATTACATCTTTTCTATCCATGTGGATAAACAGGATCAGGTTTGGGCCGGTACCTGGGGGGCTGGCGTGAGCCGTTTTGATGGTGAAAAATGGAATAATTACAGCAGCAGCGATGGTTTGGCAGGCAATATCGTTTACAGCATTGCCGAGGCGGATGATGGCACTATGTGGTTTGGTACCAACAAAGGTTTGAGCCGTTTTGATGGTGAACATTGGTATAGCTATGGGCGTCAGGATGGCCTGTTGTCTGAGCATGTTTACACTGTTGCGATGGTGCCTGATGGTGAGGTCTGGGTAGGAACTCGTGGTGGTGTGACCCGTTTTGGCCAAATCAAAGTACAACAAGATTCAGGTAAAACAGAATGAAGTTTAATTCAACATTGATGGCGCTAAGTGTGCTGGTGGGTGCGGCTGTGATTGTGACTGCCTATCAGCTTGGTCAGCAAGGTTCGAGTGAGGCCGAAGCTGTTGCTCAGCAGGTTGTGCAACCAAGGGCGGCTATTATTAATGCGGATACAGCTTCAGTTGAAGGGGCACGGTTTAGTCATTTTAGAGTCGGTAATCGCAATGTAAAAAGTATCTTTGCCGATGGTCGCTATGTTTGGGTGGGGACGTCTGGAGGTGTCATTCGTTACGATACTGAGACGGATGATTACGAACTTTTTAATAACAAAAATTCAGGCTTGTTATCGAACGGGGTCTTCCATGTTAGCCGTTTGGACGATAAGCGCATGGCAGTTGGCACTTACGGCGGTGGTTTGTCTGTGTTTGATGTGGCGGCCAATACCTGGCAGACCATCAATATTCCTGACGGCTTGGCTGATCAGTTTGTCTATGATGTTTTGACTGTGGCCAATGGGGATGTCTGGATTGCCACTTGGTCTGGAGCCAACCGGGTGCGTAATGGTGAGTTTGATAACCCAGAAGCCTGGGAGACCTTTACGGTAGAAAATACCAACGGCGGTTTGCCTAATCCCTGGGTCTATGGTGTTGAAGAAGGGCTGGATGGTGATGTCTGGTTTGCTACTGAAGGTGGTCTGGCTTTATACAAAAATGGCAAGTGGCAGAAATGGGGGCATGATGAAGGGCTTGGTGCTGACTATAAGTTGGTTGAGAGTGCGATTCAGTTCAAGAGCGATCCTGGTCAGGCGTCGGTGCATCATGCTCGGCAAAAAGATGAGCAGGGGCTGCAAGATGTTAAAGTGGCTTATAATCCGAATTATGTGATTTCTTTACAGGTGCAAAAAGATGGCACTGTTTGGGCCGGTACCTGGGGAGCGGGTTTAGGCCGTTTCAAAGATGGTCAATGGAAAAACTACACTTCGTTTGATGGTTTACCTGCCAATCATATTTTTATGCTTTACCTCGATCCTCAGGACAATCTGTGGATTGGAACCAGCATGGGCTTGGCTCGTTTTGATTCTGCAACAGAAACCTTTACCATCAAGACAATGAATGATGGTTTGTACGCAGAGAATGTCTTTTCAATGACCACGGGTAAGGACGGTGATTTCTGGATTGGCAGCTTTGGTGGCGTTGCTCATATTGAGCAAGGCTGGGTTCAGTAATGCGGCCGCCGAAACTGTTGTGAAGAGCCTAGGAACACGTCTGGCGCTTGTTTTGTCATCAGTGTTGTTAGCGTTGGTGTTGGTGGCAGGGGTGTTGATTGAGGGGCAATTGAGTCGGGCGATCAATAATGAAGAAATCGATCAGGCCAAAACGCATGCTCAGACCTTACTGGTAAGTCTGCGCACGTTAATGCTGAATGGTCAGGGGACATTGGCTCGCGATTGGCTTAATAGTATGCACGACGCGCCGGGTATCGTCGATGTTGAAGTGTTACGGCGAAATGGTGCTCAGGCGTTCACTGATTTGACAACTGTTGGCAAGGTGAATGACTTTCTGGGTGAGCTTGTGTTCGAGCGCGAGCCATCGCCAGCACATCATATGCCGGCACCTATTTCCGGCTCACTTGAAGTTGCCTTAAGGGGTGAAGTTGCCCTGGATCTGCGTTTTCCGGAAGAAATTACGGTCTTGCAACCGATTAAGGTTGAGGCCGAATGTCTAGTCTGCCATGGGTATGATACCGCGTCGCTGCGTGGGGTTTTGAAGCTGAGCCTGTCGCGAGCGCAAGGTGCGGCACGGATTGCCGCTATGCGTAATAACCTGTGGTTGATTGCGGGAATATTGGTGTTGGTGGTCGGGCTGACAATGTTGGTCGTATTGCGCATCAATGTTCTAAATCCTATCAATCGCTTGAAGGATGCCATTGTGCGCGTTGGTGCCGGTGAGCGCCATGTTGAGTTACCATTACAATGGCGTGATGAACTGGGTCAGGTGGCCGCTGTATTTAATGATATGCAGGAAGACCTGGTTGCCAATGAGGCGCGTATTCGGGCGGTTACCGAAAATGCCTTTGATGCCATTATTACCGCAGATGAGCGTGGTGTTATTGACACGGTGAATCATGCGGTTGAAAAACTGTTTGGATATATGCCAAGTGAACTGGTTGGGTGCAATGTTTCTATATTGCTGCCGGATACTTACCGAAAAGAGCATGACCACTACATTGGTCAGTACCTGGTTGGCGGTAAGGGGCGCTTGATTAATAATCGTGCCGAAGTGATTGGTTTGCGTAAAGATGGTTCATCATTTCCTATAGAAATTGCTCTGAGTGAAATGTTTATTGGTGAGCGACGTTATTTTGTTGC
>JAJRWO010000319.1 GCA_024276775.1 Gammaproteobacteria bacterium
CTTGTACCGAGCGATTCAGGCTGCGCAAACGACCGCTGATGCGTTGGACGATGAAGCCGATGATGGGGCCGACCAGCAGGAACACCAAGGATAATTGCCAATCGAGATAAAACATCCAGGCCAGCAAGGCAATGACGGTAATACTGTCGCGGACGATGACAATCAGGGCATTAGTGGTGGTGTTGGAGACTTGGTCGGCGTTGAAGGTGATTTTGGAAATCAGCGTGCCAGTGGCGTTATCGTCATAATAATTCTGCGGTACATGCAGTAGTTTTTCAAACATCAGGCAGCGCAAGTCATAAATTACTTTGTGGCCAACCCAGGCAATGCCTACCTGGGCGATAAAGCCAGACAGGCCGCGTAACACAAACAGGAGAATCAGGTAAATCATCGAGGTTTGCACTGCACCGGGATTATCGAAAACGAAGCTTTCATCCAGCAGTGGTTTTAACAACACCGGAATGCCTGCTTCGGTCAGGGCGCTGCCAACCATGCCGACGATGGCCAGGGCAAAGATGCGCCAATAGGGGCGAACATGGCCAAACAGTCGCTTGATCAATTGTTTGCTGCTGTATTCGGGGGGATTACGCATGCTGGTCTGACTTCTTTTAGGTGCTTAAATGTAACATGGCTGAACCGCTTAAAGTCCTTGTTCGCTATAGACATCACCTTTGTCACGGCTGAGTTTAAAGCGTCGATGCAGCCAAAAATATTGTTCCGGTGCGCGATGAATCATATCTTCAAAGACTTGGTTAATGCGCGTAGCATCGGCAAGGTCGTCACCTGTCGGAAAGTTTTCCAGGGCTGGATGAAACTGTAATAAATAACGATTATTGGGCTGGCGTCGGTATTCAAATGGGATGACAACTGCACCGCTGATCTTGGCCAGTTTCGAGGTGGCGGGATTGGTGGCTGCCGGAATACCAAAAAATGGTGCCATTACGTGGCCCTTTTTGCGGTAATTCTGGTCAGGGGCATACCAAGTGGTTTCGTTGACCTTAAGGCGGCGTAAAAAACTGCGGATATCTTCACGTGGAATGAGTTGTGAAAAAAAGCGTTTGCGGTCACGCTGAAACATGTGTTCAAGCACAGGGTTTTCATGGGGGCGGTACATGCCTGACCAGGGGTGAGGGATTTTCATGCTATAAAATCGCCCTGCCAGTTCCAGGCAGCTAAAGTGGGCGCTGAACAGGATGACACCATTGCCCTGTGTCAGCGCCTTATCCAAATGTTCCTGTCCTTTTACATCCAGGATATCGGTGAGGCGTTTGTCCGACACCCACCAGGCCATGCCCATCTCGAATATCCCCATCACCATGGCGCTAAAGTGATCAAGCACCAGTTGCTGGTGTTGCTGCTCATCTCGATCTGGAAAGCAGAGTCGAATGTTGATTTCAGCAATTCGGCGGCGGCGCTTGGCGGTGTGATAGAGCAGTTTTCCGAGTACGCGGCTAAGCCCAAGCAAGCCGCTGACGGGCAGGTGAATGAGCAACCATATTAGACCGAAACCAATCCAGCTAGGCCAGTGGCGGGGTGCGTAAAGGTTTATTGAACTGGTTTTGTCTGAGTTGGACACAATCGCTGAGGCAAATAATATAAAGGCGTATTTTAGAGCTGGCTTAAGCCGGTTGCAAGTGGGCATGATATTATTGGGCGGCTTTTATGTTGTTGTTTTGAGGTATTGATGCGCGTTATCTACAGTCTGGTGTTGCTATTGTTGACACCCTTTGTGCTGCTGCGGCTGTGGCGACGGGGCAGCAAGGTCGCGGCTTATCGACAGCGTTGGTCAGAGCGTTTTGCTTATATTGCTGCGATTAAGGGACGTCCTGTTTGGGTACATGCGGTCTCCGTTGGTGAGGCAATGGCGGCGGTGCCGCTGATCAAGCATCTGCTCGATAACCATTCCGATACGCCAGTGCTGGTGACCACCACCACGCCTACGGGTTCCGAGCAAATAAAAAATCTATTTGCTGGCCAGGTACTGCATGTCTACATGCCTTATGACATGAACGGCGTAATCAAGCGTTTTCTCAAGCGCGTTCAGCCACGTCTGCTGGTGGTGATGGAAACCGAACTGTGGCCCAACCTGTTTCATCATTGTCGTCAACAACAGATTCCGATTATCGTTGCCAATGCCCGTATGTCAGCGCGTTCTGCCCGTGGCTATACCCGTTTTAGTGGTTTAGCTGCCCGCACGCTGAACAATGTTGCCGTGATTGCAGCGCAGAGTGATGCCGATGCACAGCGATTGATGGCATTAGGTGCGCGGCCTGACCGAGTTCAAATCACCGGCAGTGTCAAGTTTGATATCAAACTGCCCGAGGGCTTGCTTGAACAGGGACGGTTGATCCGGGATGATTTGTTTGGCCAGCGGCCGGTATGGCTGGCAGCCAGCACCCATGCCGGTGAAGATGAGCTACTGTTACAGGCCTTTGCCGAGGTTAAACAATCTCAGCCTGATTTGCTGCTGGTATTGGTGCCGCGCCACCCGGAACGTTTTGAGGCGGTTGTCGAGCTGTGTCAAGGCCAGGGTTATGAAGTGGTGCGGCGCAGTGAAGGCCGGCCCTGTCTGGATTTAACCGCCGTGTTTGTGGGTGACAGTATGGGTGAGTTGTTGCTATTTCTGGCAACGGCAGATCTCTGTTTTATGGGCGGTAGTTTAGTCCCCACAGGCGGACATAATCTGCTGGAGCCAGCGGCGGTGGGTGTGCCAGTGGTGTTTGGGCCGCACATGTTTAACTTTGCCGCTATCAGCCAACAGTTTCTTGAGCAGGGCGCAGCATCTCAAGTCGAAAACAGTGTCGAGCTGGCAAGGGTCGTGGCAGCGCTATTTAAGAATGCCGGGCGGCGTAACGAGATGGGCCTTAGAGCCAAGCAGCTATTGGCAGAAAATCGTGGTGCTCAGGCCAGACTGGAAGCCTTGATTGATAAGCAGCTTAGTTCATCCAGTGATTAATCTGTTCTACATCTTTAATATCCAGTGTGCCAGCCGCTTGCTGTAGACGCAGGTTGGCAAGAATGTAATCGTAGCGGGCGCGGGCAAGGTCACGCTGGGTACGGAACAGTTCGCGGCGAGATATCAGTACATCCACCGTGGTGCGGGTACCCACTTCGTAACCGGCTTCTGTGGCATTCAAAGCACTTTCTGATGAAATCACGGCTTGTTGCAGCGCCTTTACCTGGCTGATGCCTGCCAGCAGGCTGAGGTAAGCATCGCTGGCTTCGCGCTGGACGGCGCGGCGTTGCTGTTCCAGGGAGTCTTTAGCCTGTGACAACTGGGCGTTGGCGTTACGAACACTGGCCGAGATGCCGCCACCCCGGTAAATCGGCAGGTTCAGTTGTAAGCCAATGCGGCTGTCTTCGGTTGTGCGACTGCCGAAGCTGCCACCACCGATGTTGTTGTAGTTGCGGCTGGCAACCAGGTCAACAGTGGGATGGCGACTGGCACGTTGTTGCGAGAGTTGTTGGCGCGCGACCTCGGTTGCCGCTTCGGCAGCCAGCAGGCTGAAATTTCGTTGCAGGGCCGATTCAGTCCAGGTGTCGATGTCGGCAGGCTCAGGGCTGGCCAGGCCTATTTTGGTGCCCAGTGTTGCCAGTTTATCAGGTCGTTTTCCGGTCAGCTCTCGCAGTGCCAGGCGACTGCTGGACAAACCGTTTTGTGCCACAATTTCGCTGGCCGTGGCCAGGTCAAAGGCGGCCTGGGCTTCGTGGACATCGGTAATGGCAATCAATCCTACCTCGAAACGTTGTTTAGCCTGATCCAGTTGGCGGGAAATGGCATTTTTTTCTGCCTGAGCAAATTCCAGGCTGTCCCGGGCTGCCAAGACATCAAAATAGCGCTGTGAAACGCGCAGAATAATGTCTTGGTAAGCCTGATTCAGCTCGGCCTCGGCTTGGCGAGTGGCGGCGTTGGCCTGTCGTAGCTGATTGATATAGTCCCAGCGGTATAGCGCCTGGGTCAGGGTTAACGAATACGCACGGGAATCATAACGGTTGTTGCCACTGGGGATGAAGCTGCTGTCTGCAGCGATATCTTCGTCACTCCAGGTTGCGTTGGCGCTCAGGGAGATGCTCGGATAGTAAAGTGACTTGATTTGACGCTGGCTGTGATGGGCTGCCTCAAAGGCTGATTTTTGTGCGCGTAGCACCGGGTCACCCTGCAAGGCGGCTTGGTAAACCTGCAACAGGTCCTCCGCCTGGCTGATCGGGCTGACGAACAGGCTGACGATCAGTGATGTGAATATCCATTGCCGTTTATTCATTTGCCACCTTTCTATTTTTAGTAGCGCTTCATTTCGTTGGCAATGTTGCAGGCCCAGGCATCAATGCCGCCAACCAGATTGATGAGCTTGTTAAAACCCTGTGATGCCATGATTGTTCCGGCGCGCTGGCTACGCACGCCATGATGACAGATTAAAATATATTCCTGTTGTGGGTCCAGCTCTTCTGCGGCTTCAGAGATTTTCTGCAAAGGGATATTGATGGATCCCTCAATGGCGCAAATTTCATTTTCAAAGTCTTCTCGAACATCGAGTAAAATGGATTTGTTTTCATTTTTTTCGATGAGTTCGAACACTTGTTGGGGGCTTAATTGACGCAAAATAACCTACCTGTTTGCTTTGGTATTATATCGGTCGGCAATAATATTAGAATAAATATTAAAAGACAAATCGATTTGGTTTGGCAGCATTCAGCAGTGGTTTAATTTCAGTTTCAAATAAACGCTCTTCACGCCATTCATCAACCGCTGAGCGTGTAATCAGGGTGGCCTGCATCACCGGGCCATCACCGATAATGGCCACCAGGCGGCCGCCACGATTGAGCGATTTTTGGAAGGTTTCGGGCAGTATCGGTGAAGAACCGCTGATAAAAATAATGTCGTAGGGAGCGTGGGCATTCCAGCCCTGGGCGGCGTCGCCGGTTTCCAGGCTGGCATTATCAATGCCCTGGGTTTTGAGGTTGGCGGCGGTGGTATCAACAAAATACTGGTGAATATCAACGCTGAATACCTGGCGGCAGGCCTTGCTTAGCAGGGCGGTGACGTAACCCGTGCCACAGCCCACTTCCAGGGCGGTGTCACATTCCCTGATATTCAGTGCTTGCAACATACGACCGACATATTTGGGTGCCAGCATGACTTCGCCATGAGCAATGGGAATGTCGATGTCAGCATAGGCAACGGTTTGGTAGTCATTGGGAACAAATACCTCGCGCGGCATGGCCTGCATCAAATCCAGAACCTGGGTATCCAGCACATTCCAAGGACGAACTTGTTGTTCAACCATATTAAAGCGAGCCTGCGCTACATTCGTCATTTTTTTCTCCCTGGAAATTCCCAATAGCCATAACCGCTTAAGGTTAAGCAGTTTGGTCGATAGACGCAAGCCAAAAAGTCCACTCAACATTGTCATTCACTTGACGCATCAATATCTCGCCTAAAGCGCTGACTGTTGGTAAACCCCGCCAGTGCAATCACCTGCAGCGATCCAGGTTGAAAAAAAAGCCCTGATGGGCTATTTTAGCCACCTACGTCTAGGGGTGCCCACGCCATTTAATTTAAGAACGGGCTGAGATCATACCCTTTGAACCTGATACGGTTAATACCGCCGCAGGAAAGTCGCTGTACCGCACATATCGGTCAAACGCTTTCCTCATCACTAAACGATAAGCAGACTAGGGGTTAATCCTGATGAGCGCGATTCC
>JAJRWO010000035.1 GCA_024276775.1 Gammaproteobacteria bacterium
AACTCGGTAGCGACATAGCCACGCTCAAATGCTTCCGACTGTGCACGACTAACTGACAAGGCCTGCCGTGCCTGTGAAAAATGAGGCCGCTGTTGCAACAACCACTCAACCAACACAACCAGATCCATTTCACCTCGATAACGAGCACGCGGCAGATGGTATTCGATCACTGGCGACCATTCACCCTGGACGGCACCCTCCAAGCTTGGTATGGCTCCCCAGTAACGCCCCAGCCAGCTCCATATGCCTTCTGTTCCTGTTGCGATACCCTGGCCAGCAGCATTTAACCGGGCAAGATTATTTAAACTTGCGTCAATATTTACCCGCCAGCCAACCCCACCAACCAAGGCGAGGCGAAAACCATCAACAAACATGACCGCTTCGGGAAAAATACGTTTGAATGTCCGCATTATCACCTGCAACGACTCTGGGTCAAACTGATTCAGTGCTAGCCACTGCACAAACAGCCCTCCCTCGGCAAGACGTTCTTTGGCGCGTTGAAATTGCTGTAGGGATAACAATGCACTACGACCAACCAAGTCGGGGTGAAACAAGTCACCGACGATGACATCGTAATCGTTTGTTGTTGTTTGCAAAAAACGTCGCGCATCATCTCGAACAATCCGCATTTCACTGGCAATATTACCATTCACCTCTGAAAACCAGTCTCGTGATGCCGCTATGGCGCCTTGGGACAGCTCCACTGCGGTACGTTGCATATCAGGATAAGGCAACGAGGCAGAGGCACTAATACCCGTTCCCAAACCAAGAAACAACACATTCTTCGGCTCGGGATGCAGCAGTAAAGGCAAACGCACCTGATTCTGTTGTGACACCACCGCCAATGGTTCAGATGATGCATCCATGCGTTGTAAATCAGCCAGTAACAAGCGCTGGCCATCTTTACGCTCAATCACATGGGTGATCGCCAAGGCATCTTCATAAACCGATAGATCAGCGCTACTGGCCTGCATTTGTGGCAACAGCTGACTGACAGTGGGCAGCTGAACCACCGGCCAGGCCAGTGCCACAATGAGCGGCAAGGCAAACCAACTACTCCGCGTAGCCCAGGTCATACCGGCAACAAACAACAATAACGCTGCTAAAACGATCGTCGCAACAGTCCCCAACCAGGGAATCAGTACAAACCCAGCCAATAAAGCACCCATTGCGGCACCAATAGAATTAGCACCGTACAAAATAGCGCCTATCGTCTTTTCCTTGCTCAGGCGAGCACTCAGCAGGGGCAGCCAGGCGCCTAACAACAGGGTTACCGGTAGCGTCAACGCAGCGATTGCAAAGCCCTGAAACAGCATCGCAGCAGCTAAAGAATTAAATTCCACCCGCCCAGCCCAAGCAGCTAATGGCGGTACAAGCCACAGGCCCAACAATACAAAGACGGCCGCAAATATCGGCAGCACATCAAACCAAAATCCTGCACGCAAGCGCCTGGCCAACAGGCTCCCAAGACCAATTCCAATCAAAAATATTGCCAGAATAATAGCCATAACGTACTCAGTACGCAGCAGCAACATACCAAACAGACGTGTCCAGCCCACTTCAAGAATTAATGCAGCAGCACCCACGGTGGCATAAGCTAACAGCGTCAGCGGAGGAATAGAGCGAATTGATAGCCGACACCGCTTTTGCGCAATTTGCTGCGGTTCGTAGCGTGACAGCCACCAAGCAGCTACGGCCACCAGCACACCGGCCATCGCCACAACCCAAACACTAGCAACCCAACCTAGAGTTGGCAGTAGCAATAGCGGCAACAAGGCACCCAGCGCACCACCACAAGTATTCAAACCATAAAGCCAAGCAAGCGAGATTGGTGTATTTTTGACCGCTTTTAACACCAACGGAAAACCAATTCCCATCACTGTCGCCGGTAGGGTTACCAGGATCAAGGCTGCCGTCAGCTGCAAGACATACCAAGTCGTTAGGCTTTCCGGCGCAAGCTGTAAAACACCGACATCAACCAAGCGCAAGATAAAAGGCAACGACAAAGCGTATATGGCCACGCATACTTCGATCAAAGCAAACAAGCTCAGCGGGCTGTTTTGACGCTGACTTAAGCGTCCACCCAGCAATGCCCCTATCCCCAGCCCCAACATAAATGCTGATGCTGTGATAACGACACCAAAAATACTGACACCAAACTGCAGCGACAGCATTCTCGCCCACAACACTTGATAGGCAAGACCAACGCCACCGGAAAAAAAGTACAGCCCGGCAACACCTCGTGAATATAAAGCTTTTGAAATTAATGAATTGTGAGTATCACCCATCATGCCAGTCTAGCGGCGACAGCTTGACTGCACTAATAACCACACACGGAACACTCTAAAAAGGAAAAAACCAAACAACCGCAGCAACCGCATGCGCTAAACCAAGAGTAACAGTCAGGCCCGCGCTTATCATATGCTTCACAAACACATCTTGATTAAAAACTACCATCGAGATACCTAGATAAGCTGTCGTGCAAAGCAGAATCAATAGGCTAATACCCATATAAAACAAAACTTTATGTTTGGTTTCCTCGGACAAATCATGATCAGGCTGATTTTCCATCGCCTCTTGTTTGAAGATTTCCATTATCTCTAAGGTATCATCAACATGTTGCTCCTGAGCCAAAGCGGCAGGCGATACCATTAGTAACAAAAGCGGCAATAGCAGCAACTTAGACAACACCACTA
>JAJRWO010000320.1 GCA_024276775.1 Gammaproteobacteria bacterium
CACCGCTTCAATGATCTGTTCCAGGCTAAAATTATCAAGCATAATAATATCAGACCCAACCGCCAGTGCCTCACGCAGCTCTGTCAGACTTTCCACTTCCACTTCAATCAGTTTTCCCTGGGCATAAGGCCGCACTTTGGTCACCGCCGCAGTAATCGAGCCCGCAGCAAGAATGTGATTTTCTTTGATTAACACCGCATCATAAAGGCCGTATCGATGATTAAAACAGCCACCACAACTCACTGCATATTTCTGTGCATCACGCAGGCCAGGAATGGTCTTGCGGGTATCAAGAATCTTGGTCTTCAAGCCAATCATCTCGGCTGCATAACGACTTGCCTCGGTGGCAGTGGCAGACAGTGTTTGCAAAAAATTCAATGCCGTCCGTTCGCCGGTTAATAAGGCACGAGCCGTGCCACGCAAACGAAACAATTCTTGATTAGCTGCCACCTTATCACCCTCCTGCACTCGCCAGTCAATCTCTACGCGCGTATCAAGCTGGGTGAACACTTCATCCACCCAGGGGCGGCCACAGATCACCGCCTCTTCACGACTAATGACCACAGCACGAGCCATGGTATCCACAGGAATCAAGGCAACCGTCAGATCACCGCTACCAATATCTTCAGCTAGCGCGACACGAACATTCTGTGTCACTGTTTTTGCTAAATTCATTTTCATTACTCTTTATGTTTCGATAATCTGTTTAACGAAGGGGATGGTCAGGCGACGCTGTTCAGCTAGCGAATATTGATCCAACATATCCAATAATTCAAACAATGCCGACGGTTGGCGCTGATAGTGACGCAACAAATAATTGGCCACATCATCTGGTAATTCAAAACCACGATGATCGGCACGCTGCTGCAGTGCCAGGCGCTTTTCATTATCGTTCATGGCCTGCACCTGATAGACCAAGCCCCAACTGAGGCGTGACTGCAAGTCAGGCAACAACCAACCAATCTCTAGTAAGGGCTTGTTGGCGGCCACTAGTAACCTGTTGTTACCACTGTCACGGATACGATTATAGAGGCTAAACAAGGCTGTTTCCCAATCTCTGTCACCGGCAATGATATCAACATCATCAATCGCCACCAGCGGCATTTGTTCCAGCCCCTCAAGCATTTCAGGAGCAAACTGATCGACCTCGCTCATGGGCAGATAAACACTGTTACCGCCCCTGGCGGTAATCGCGTGACAAGCGGCTTGCAATAAATGACTTTTGCCTGTTGACGCGCCCCCCCAAAGAAATACGAATGGTTCTTCTGCATTCTTCAGACTCGCCAGCAACGGCTGATTAAACAGCGAGGTGAGGAAATTTTCAAAGTTTGCGGCTTCACGCAACCACATGCCCAGCGGTAATTGTTTTATATCACCAACCACCATTATTTAGTCCTGATGTTTATCAGCATACAACCCACTGCGGACATAACGTTCATGAGCATGGCTCAACAACACCATCATCACGGCCGCCGCCGGCAAGGCTAACAATACGCCAACAAACCCAAACAACTGCCCACCCGCCATCACTGCAAAAATCACGGCCACCGGATGCAAACCGATGCGATCACCCAATAAATAAGGTGTTAATAAAAATGATTCCAGCATTTGGCCAAAACCAAACACCAGTAACACATAGAAGAGATGAATGGCTTCTTGAAACTGCATCAAGGCAGCGACACCCGCCACCAACATGCCAAGAATAAACCCCAGATAAGGCACAAAGCTAACCATGCCGGCCAACATACCGATCAGGAAAGCCATTTCCAGCCCCACCAACCACAAACCAAGGCTATAGACGATTCCCAGCGTCAGCATCACCAGCAGCTGGCCGTGCATGAAGGCCCCCAGTACTTCGTCACACTCCTTGACCAGGCGCACGACTGTCTGCTCTGAGCGGCGCGGTATCAGTTCATGCAGACGCGCCACCAGCAAATCCCAGTCACGCAGCAAATAAAAAGTCAGTACAGGAATCAGCACCAGGTTAGCCAACCAACCCAGCAATGCCAAACCTGAGCGCGATACAGATTCCATCACCCCGGCGGCTATCCCACCCACGGATTGCCAGTGGCTGCCAAGCGTCTGCTTAAGGCTGTCCAGATTCCAGGCTGGAATCTCAATTGAAAATTGTGTCTGCAACCAAGGCAATACCGTGCCCTGTAATCTGTCGATATAGGCGGGCAATTTTTTCAGCAAATCAATCAGTTCCTGCTGCAGTGCTGGAACAACAAACACCAGTAACAAAAACAGTACCAGCAGCAAACCACAAAAAACCACCACCACCGAAACACTGCGTGACAGTTTGCGCGTTTCCAGAATATCCACTAGCGGATCGCCTAGATAGGCCAATGCTAGCGCCACCAAAAACGGAAATAATACGGGTGTCAGCAGGTACAATAGCGCCAATATCAACACCACACTGAGTAAACCAAATATTTTTTGTGAATCAGTCATCAACATGATATTCAGTACCGCCTAGCTTTTAGGTGGAAGGCTTTCTGCCCCCAGATCCAGATATAGTTCAAACCACTCAATACGGTGGTCACAAAAACGCCATAAACCAGCCATTCCAACATCTCGGCAGGCAATGGATACAAGCCACGTGATAACACTAGGGCCAAGACCAAAATAATCTGCAAGGTAGTGTTAATTTTACTGATCCAGGTGGGTGCCATATCAAACTGGCCGAAAAAAACATGAAATGCCGCCGCACCGACAACAATAATGAGGTCACGGCCAAGTACCATTGCCATTAGCCACATGGGGATAACATCCACCAGCGCCAGGCAAAGATAGGAGGTTATCAGTAAAATCTTGTCAGCCAAAGGATCGAGAATTGAACCCAAGCGACTGCGCCAACCAAAACGCTTAGCCAGATATCCGTCCACGCCATCCGAGACACCCGCAATAAAAAACAGTAGTAAAGCTTCTGTAAAACGTTGTTCCAGTAATAGGTAGGCCACTGGCAGGCTCAATAAAATCCGCGCGACGCTAATCAGGTTAGGCAGATCTTTCAGACCCAGGGTCATGGTAACAATTGATAGATAAAGGGCCGTCCAGCCGCCGCGTCACTCTCTAACAAGCCAACGGCACCCTGTGATTGCAGTAAGGTCTTTCCCTGCAACAAACTTCGTTTCAAACCTGCCCCGTCACCACGAACAGCCAGTCTGAACAACACCTGATCGACAAAGACCTTGTCGACATCAACAGAGACAACAATATCCAATGACTCAAGATACGTCATCGCTCGGGCATACTCCGCAAACCCGTCGACACCCGTGACCAGGAGCAAAATACTCCCTACCGAAGTGGCGCTAAAAAGCTGGGCATATCGCTGCGAGACATGGTCAGCCGCACCATCAACACCCAATGTCAATGCCTCAAACGGGTCATTAACACGGCCACTCCAGTATTCAGAATCACTGGCTGCGGCAGTATAATAAAGACTCCAACGCACCTGCCATAAATCGCCAGGCGTACGGTTCAAACGTCCCACCAGCACTTCGTCAACACCATAGTGTTGCGAAGCCGTTAAAATATTCTGCTGAAAATCACCCCAGACATCAGCGAAATCCAAATCCATCTGATCCTTCATCGGCAGAATCAAAGGCAGGCCACGTCGAGCCGCTTGCGCCATCAAATGAGCTTCCAGCGTTGCCAGGGTATTGGCAGCCAACAGATAGCGTCTATGCTTGTCTTCGACTGCCAACCATAACAATACCTTGGAGCGGGTTCGGCCCCATAGTGGCACGCCGGCATTCATCAGCGCCTGACGAATGGCACCGGCATCAAACTTCACCACTAACTGACGTTTATAACCCGCCTCAACCAAGGCTAAACGGTGTGTTGGCAACTCTTCATACTGAAACTGCTGCACCAGCGATAGCGCTTGCTTGATAAACCCAGATAACTGCGGTAACTCAGGCACCGCCTGGTCTCCGGTTAATTTAACCAACACCTGGGCCAGTGCCGACGGATAGAGTTTCAAGCGTTCACTTCGGCTTTGCCCTGTAACGGGTACCCGCGCCTGATACAAGTCCTCAATTTCCAAGGCATGCGCTGGCGACAGCAGCAAGCCTTGTAATAACATTAGGCCGAAACAGCCTTTTAACCCATTTAAAAACAAATCACACTCCGTAAAACCCACGACAATGCCAGTCAAAACAGGCCTTGCCTGAATAAATCGTCAATAAATATCCCAAGCAGTTGATTATATGCCGCTGTTGGCGACAATATCATTTAAAATAATACACTTTCTTTGCGCCAGCGGATATTGAAACAAGCATTTACCACAGAGGCCACGAAGCGGACGAAGATACTAAAATTGTAAAATCAGGAAACTGATGCCTCATGACTCAATCAATGGCATCAAGCGCCAGAATGGGCTAAAAATCAAAATACGCCCACTTCGCTGATGCAAAATTTGAACGATGGGAAAGGATATCGCTACGCACATAATGCGCCTGAGGCTTATGCAGCGGGGGGAGAACTATTTTCCCGAAGAGAGGGGAGCCTGTTTATTACCCGCCCGTGTCGCGTGACTGGAAATCAAAATTGATAAAAAATTAAAACACCTGAGCACATTGGATCGCCACCATAAAAGCCGACAGTCATGATGATATACCCATAGCGTTATGGGTATATAATCACCTCGATATGTATTGTGACTACTTTGGATTACGTGAGCCCCCGTTCACCATAACGCCTGACCCGAGCTACCTCTATATGAGTGAACAGCATCAGGAGGCACTGGCGCACCTGCTTTTTGGTGTGAAAGATCAAGATGGATTTGTACAGCTCACTGGTGAGGTGGGCACGGGCAAGACAACGTTGATTCGTGCGCTGATGGCGCAGCTGCCTGATGGCATTGATCTGGCGCTGATTTTTAATCCCAAGCTTTCAGTATTTGAGTTTGTTGCATCCATTTGCGACGAACTTCATATCAAATACCCCGCTGAAACCGACAGCGTGAAAGTACTTGTCGATACACTTAACGTATATCTGCTGGACGCATACAGTCAGGGTCGGCGTGTGATCCTTGTGGTCGATGAAGCGCAGAATTTGCATTTCGATGTGTTGGAGCAAATTCGGTTGCTCACAAACCTGGAAACTGCCAAACACAAACTGTTACAGATTGTTCTTGTGGGGCAACCGGAGCTGCGCCAAGTACTCGGACAGGCTAACCTTCGCCAACTCTCGCAGCGGGTCACTGCGCGTTATCACTTGGCACCCATGACACTGCGTGAAACGCAGGGGTATGTTATTCACCGGCTTAAGGTCGCTGGTGCGAGAAGAAATCCTTTCACTCGTGGTGCAATCGGCCAGATTAAGCGGCTTTCAGGTGGCGTTCCCCGTCTGATCAACGTACTGTGTGATCGTGCATTATTAGGCGCTTACGTGAGAGAAGAGTCTCAAGTATCAGAATCTATTGTCAAAAAAGCAGCGGCAGAGGTTTATGGCAAGCTGAATAGCCACCGGGGAAGAGTGAAGTCAGCGTTGTGGTTGCCCGTGTTTGTTTTGATTCTTTTGGGCGTTTTCTGGACATTTGGTTCTGCATGGCTACCGAGTACTTCTTCTTTTGCTGTTCACCGAAACGCGGTGGCGAGACTGCCTTCCGACCCTGCGGCACTTGCTGATTCATCAACGCCTATGGCATCAATTAAGTCTTGGAATGAACTGAAACGGGTGCTACAAACATCATCTGAAAGTAAGAACATAGGTCTGGCGTTCTCAGGGCTATTTGCCTCCTGGCGACTGGCGTATGGCAAAACGGTAGGCGTAACCGGTTGTGAGCGGGCAATGAGCCAACGACTACAGTGTTACTGGGGGGTTGGAACGTGGGATGAGTATTTGGTCTTGAATCGTCCAGCGATTATCTGGATGAATGCGGCTGCTCTGGGAGGGAAACAGTACGTTGTGATCAAGTCCTTTCGAGATGGCGAGGGTGTGGTGGAGATTTCGGCTACGCTGTATCGTGTTTCTGAGCAGGTGCTCAGAAAAATTTGGCCGGATCATTATCTGCTATTTTGGCAGCCACCTACATTGGGAAAACACTTGGTAAAGCTGGGTGACCGCAGTGAAACGGTGGTGTGGTTGCGTCGTAGCCTGGAGAAAATTTTGGGTCGAAATATAATCAGTGAAGATGCTGATCTATATGGTAAAGCCCTTGAAGGGTATGTGAAAATTCTTCAACGTAAACATGGCCTGATTGATGATGGAATCGTCGGCACTAAAACTTTGATTGTCATTAACTCATTGAGTGGTGAAGAGGCCATCCCCATACTCGATCACAAGGGAAGCGAGTCTTCGGGATAGCTCATGTCTTATATTCTTGATGCATTAAAAAAATCAGAAAAAGAGCGGCAAATCGGTCAAGTACCGACGCTGCATAGTATTGATGACGGTGGCTTGGCGCATACTTCAAAATCTTTTTCAATACTGTGGGGCATGGTAGTCGCTCTCTCAATGATCGTTGCAGTTTTACTCTACTTTCAATTCAAAGAAATAGCGGTTGAGGTGCATGAGGAGAACCCGCTGGATGAGACGACACACGTTGATGCGCCTCTACCAATACCCATGGTGGACGTGGGCACCCAAAGCACAGCCGAGACGGCTACCGTGCAGGTGCAAAAACAGCAGAGTAAGAAGGCGTTGACACCTACTCCAATGAAAACAGAGGTGATGCCTGAGCAATTACTCAAGGAGGGTGAGGTGCTCATCACCCCAACATCGCGTAGAGAAGCGGCAGAGGCAAAAGAGAAAGAGGTAATGACAACGCCTGACGAGGCTTATGCTCCATTGTTAAGTGAAACAGAATACGATTTTCAGGCTCAACTGCCTGACATGCGCCTTGATGTGCATGTGTACAAGAAGCGCCCCGAAAGCCGGTTCGTGTTGATCAATATGGAAAAATACCGTGAAGGACAAAAGATGCCGAGCGGTATTGTTATTGAAGCAATCGTCATTGAAGGGGTCATGATGAGCTATCAGGGACAGCGCTTTTTAATGCCTCTGAATTGATATGAAGTGGAGATAGGGTTGCTAACGCCGTGAATCAGTGGTTGCCAAAAGCGGCGCGTTTTCGTGCAAGTAAAGTCGAGCAGCCCATAGAGCCTCACCACAAAGACTCTTACAGAACCGCACCTGAAACTCTTGCTTTATACGGTGATCTTCCCTTGGTGCAAATGAGTTCGAAGGCGAGTTAATGCCTTTTCTGGCTACCACTATAAAACCATACGTTATGTGATAAGTGAGTTGCCGGGTGATTGCTATATATAAGCCATGTTAACCTAGTGAGCCTTCCGTCACTAAAAATTTTGTTTGAAGTCTATGTCATTAAAAGTTAGAAAAAATAAAAGCCCTCTAATGCTTTGTCCGCTAACAGAATGCATGTCAATTATCGGAGGAGCCTGGACAGCCAATATTATCTGGTATCTAAGCGCTGGGCCGCGTAGATTTAATGAATTGCGGGTTGATATGCCCGGTATTTCTTCCAAAGTATTGGCAACCCGCTTACGTGAACTCACCGAGAAAGGTATTGTTATCCGAGAAGTTAAACCAACCTCTCCGCCATCAGTAGAGTATTATTTAACTAAGCCAGGTCGCGAATTGATGCCGGCTATTGAAGCTATTGCTGCTGTTGGTAAAAAACTTAAACAAGCAGGTATAGGTAAAGCTGTCGATAAATCATTCAAAAAATCTTCGGGCAGCATTGAATAAAAGGAGAAACGGTTAGTGAAGCGATGTGACTGGGCAAATTCTAACCCTTTGGAAACGGAACACCATGATAAAGAATGGGGGGTTCCCGTTCATGATGATCGAATGCTTTTTGAAATGTTGATTCTGGAAAGCGCTCAATCGGGATTAAGCTGGGCAACAATTCTTCAAAAAAGACAAGGCTACTTAAATGCATTTGATAATTTTGATGCCCATAAAATTTCTAAATACACGGATAAAAAAGTAGAAGAGTTGCTTCAAGATATAAAAATTGTCAGACATAAACTAAAAATAAAAGCCACAATAGAAAATGCCAAAATATTTTTGAATATACAAAGTAAACATGGCAGCTTTGATACTTATATTTGGTCATTTGTCGATGGCAAGCCAGTGAAAAACTCATGGCGTAAACTGTCAGATGTACCAACCAACACACCTGTTTCAGAGGCAATGAGCAAAGACTTAAAGAAAAAGGGGTTTAAATTTATTGGACCAACGACATGTTACGCTTATATGCAGGCAGTCGGGATGGTCAATGATCATCTAACATCATGTTTTAGGTACTCTGAAGTAGACGGACTGTAAAAACAGTGGAGAATTTCAACCCTATCAATTCGCTCGTCATAATGCCTAAAAAATTAACTGGCCGATTAAATGAAGTCGGAATTTTCTCTGAGAAGGAGTTGCATTTTTATGCTGTGATTACAACACATAAAATAATTCAGAAAAAATATCCCAACGAAATATTATGAATCAAATTGGAGAAGAAAAAAAACACTTAAAAAAGGCACTGGTGATTAACATGTTTGCCAATAAAAATAATGCCTGAATTCGTATAATCAGCAGGCAACACCAGAGAAAAACCGAACATCAAAGTGCTCGGCTTAATGATCAGTCCGGGCAACCACTAACTTTCGTCATCGGTCTCTTTTTCACCTGCCCAACCTGCTTGCTTGGCGCGCTCAATCGCCGCCGTGTGAATACGATCATGACGTTCACGTAGGTCTGCAGGCAGGCTACTCACCATACAGCCGTATTTATCCCATTCCTCACTCACTTCATCCAACAGGAGATCCATACGCCCCAGGTTCCAGCCTGCGCACGTTTCTGTTTCAGGCAACAACCCAAATACCCAGGCATCACGCACCAGTTTGCCAATGGTGGTCATGCCACCGTTTACATCTTTATCCGTTCCTACGTAGGTATCTGCTCTTGCCATATTCTGTATCCTCTTAAAAATAGAAAAGCCCCCACCCACAGGGCAGAGACTTATCCAGTGACGACTAACTATTTAATTCACTTCATGTCAAAGAGACATAAATGAAGCGCCAAAGACGCTCATATCAAAACGATTAATCAGGCCAGACGCGTTTTGACGAAAGAACTGGCGGTGCTGCCTGCACCTCAACCAACGTCTCAGCCGGCGCTGAAGAAGCCTTTGCCACGTTAGTGACGGGGTTAGGCTGTTTGGCTTTTGCCTGACGCACACTGCTTGCTAACTTAGAACCGACTTCTTTTCTCATGATTTCAATATTTCCTCTATCAAGGCATCAATTTCCTGTTTCGCGGCTTCGCCACGTTTCCCCATACAGTATACACTCGCCCCCTCTAAAGCTGAACTTCGGTAAACAGCTCGACGCCGCAGACAACTTTCTAACGCAGGGATATCAAATTCATCCAACGCCTGACGCATCCCTCGGGACATCGCATTGCGCGGCTCCAATTGATTCACTAGGATATAGGGTTGCAATGCTTCATTGTAGATTTTCACTTGCTCAATCGCTTCAGCCAAACGAACACTGGCCCAGAGATCAACAGGGGAAGGCAAAATGGGGATCAGCACTTTATCTGATACGGTCATTGCAGACTGCGCAACACCCGATTCAAGGGTAGGCGGACAGTCGACCACCAGGTACTGGTAGTCTTCACGCATTCGTTTAATTTCTCTTGGCAAATTACTGGCTATCGAAATAACCGAAACAGGGAAGGGCCGTTCATCAGGCGAGAGCCCTGCCCACTGACCGGCCGATCCTTGCGGGTCGGCATCGATAATAAGGGTACGACCGCGTTTTGATAGCCCAGCAGCCAGGTTCATACTCAAGGTAGTTTTACCCGTACCACCCTTCTGGTTTGCCACTGAAAAAATCTGAGCCAACATCACGCCTATCCTTGTTTAAATAATAAAACCTTCTATCGCCTAGCCTTTATCCGGCGGATGAGTACATGAGCCATTGAACGTTTCAGTCAGGGCAAACAATAACGAAATTTCATCGCTGCCGGCAAGCCCCTGACCTTTTCTAAAGGCCAGCATAACACCCTTACGCACCTCAAGGTAACAGCCATCATGCGTCATCAACTCGGGTGAAATATAAGCACGTGGGTCACTTCCCGCTTTCCCATAGACTCGGTATTTTTCAGAAAATTCGTTTTAAGGTGTCGTTTAATCGTCGCCAGCGACTCAACATCATCAATCAACGTCAAAAGGTAATCACCACGATCAAAACACTCCACCATAATTCAGGGCAGGTAAAAGCTTCGCCAAAAGCAGGCATGGTCTCCGACGCCGGTAATATCGTGCCCACCGACATCGGGATCTGTTGACGACCGATCGCTGCCATTTAGTCGCCCAATGGGGCTATAGCCTATTGCCAATGGATAATATTCAATATCAAGATGTACACCTATAAGATTTTAGGTTAACGTGGCGGTCTATAAAAAATATTAAAGTGAAATGAGCGAAACCTCAACAGACCATGCATCGCGAAAACCTTTTACAACTCCTTGATAACTACAAGCCCTCTTTTATGGAAGAGGCGGCGATGCTTGCCCGTACCCGGCGTTTTATCATGGCAAATGAGAACTGCTTTAATAGAAGCCTGGCCTCAGGCCATGTGACAGGCTCTTCATGGGTTGTGAACCCTTCTCGAACCCACGCCCTCATGTTACATCATCGCAAGTTGGATCTCTGGTTACAGCCTGGCGGGCATGCCGATGGGGATACTGATATTCACAATGTGGCAATCAAAGAGACATCAGAAGAATCCGGGATTGCGATTGAAAATATCAAACTGCTTAGTCGTGAAATTTTTGATATCGATATCCATACCATTTACGCCAATCAATATGACCCTAGACATGAACATTACGATATTCGTTTTTTACTGGAGATCGATGATAACCAGGTAATTCCAGGCAACGACGAATCACATCAAATTGGCTGGGTAGCACTGAGTGACATCCCTCGGTTCAACAACTTTCGTTCACTGTATCGAATGACGCGCAAAACACGCCAATATTTTGCCGCCACATAACCCACCTTCAATAACTAAAACCACACCACTTTATTATTTAAGCCAACGTCAGCGACTAAGCGTAATGATCGGGCTTAACCCCAGAAAGGCGTTGCACTGCATCAATTGCTGCATGCGCAGCCGCATCGATATCCGCCTCTGAGCCGGCAAGTGTTAAACGCCCGTAAGCACCCACTGCGCGCGCATCAACCAACGTAATATTAGCGGCTTTTTCCGCTTCGTTAGCGGCGTAAACAATGTAACCGGCAGGCTCAGTTTCAAGAATAAACATACTCTGACCCGGCAAAATCATTGAACCCCTTCGGTTCTGGCGATTAATCAGCACAGAATGATCGGGGGTAATCGAGCGTACAATTTCATTCCATGCCACGCGGCACTTCTGACGCTCATCTTCCGCTGTCTTCAATGAGTGTAGTACTGCGCGCCCTGCTTCGCTCACATCACTCTGGTCTCGGTGATGAAAAACCATCGAACCAAAGGCACGCTCAACCACTTGCTGGCCAAGATGTACCCGTGTCGCCTTCAATGCCACATCGGTCAAACGATGTATTGCCATGCCGGGTGCAACTTCCATCCATAGACAGGCATCACCTGGAACAGGTAGAAACCCCTGGGACACCGTTGCCATATAGGCCGCTAATTGCGGCTGCAGCGAGTCGATAAATACATAGGTACGTAACTTAATCATGCTTATTTTTTGCCAGGCCTTTTAGCCGAGAAAGATCAGTTGGGCACAAATTTATAGTGCCAGATATTGACGTACATAGTGAATTCAAAAATTGCATGGTCACCTTATTGGTGATGAGAAAATTTTTGGATTTTCCAGGCGCATCAGAAGTTTGTGCTAGACCGTGATTCAACTGAATTTTTCCAAGTTTAACATTATCATCACAGGATCAAACACTCTCGCTAGTCTGTTTCCGCATATTGCGGTGCAGCTCAGCAAAATCCTCTCGTAGTCGTCTCATTCTTTCACTAATTATCGGCCCACTCTCTTTTGCAAATTCTAAAAATCCTTTTGCAATCAGTGATAGCTCTTTATCTTTTGTATGTGCTAAATACCATTTTCGCTCAATCGGAAAGCCGACCACATCCAGCACCCCAACCGGCCCATTCGCACCTTCCAGACTCAAGGTATGCAGTGAAAGTACCGCCACACCAAGACCCGCAACCACCGTATGTTTAATGGCTTCATTACTGCCGAGCTCCATGCGAACATTCGCTTCCAAGCCATGTTCACTGAACAGACGCATCGTCGTGTCCCTGATGCCAGATCCTACTTCACGCGATATCAATGGTTCCTTTGCCAATCGTTCAAGACTGATATTTGACTCGGTATAGAGTGGATGAGTACGTGCAGCCAGCACAACCAGAGGGTTTGGTGCAAAAGGATAAGCCTGTAAATTAAATTCTTTTTTAGGTGGCCGGCCTAATATGTAAATATCATCCTCGTTGTTCGCAATACGTTCAAAAATGCGCTCTCGATTACAAACCTTAAGCGAGATATCTATACCGGGGTACTGACGTGAAAAATCGCCCAGAATTTCCGGTGCAAAATATTTTGCGGTGGTAATGACAGCCAGGCGCAAGCGGCCCTGATGCATTCCTTTTAAACCCGCAATACGTGAATCGAGATCCGAAAGCGAATCAAAGATTTGACGTACCGCACGATATAGCTCTTCACCCGCTTCAGTCGCTTTCAGCTGTCGCCCCGACTGATCAAGCAGCGGTATATCCATCACGTCAGTCAACTTTTTAAGCTGAGTTGAAACCGTTGGTTGAGTCAGAAACAGCTCTTCCGCCGCACGAGTAAAGCTACGTAAACGCACAACTGATTCAAATATCTGCATCTGTCTGAACGTCGTATGGCGTATCAGATACTCTGGCATTCCAGCCTTAAACCTGGCATCGCTCTCAGGCATGGCAAGTGCTTCCACTCAACAAGGTGAACAACGCCGCAGGCATTAGCGAATGGTTTTCTCAAATTTATCAGGTGTGATCACTTGAACGTCCGAGATGTAGACAGTCAAGTGATGACCTTTTTTAATTTTTCGCTCAATACTCTCCAAAATCACCTGCATTCTGGATTCGGGCAAAATCACTTTCACCACGATGTTGGCATCAAAACCTGACATATCGGAAAAATGGCCAGATGGGCCTTCACCACGAGCGGTCAGGATAGTGTAGCCACTCACCCCATATTTTTTAAACATGCAGACAAGTTTTTCTTCCAATGAATCATTGCAGATGATGTTCAACAATTTTTCAGCGTAAAGCGATACCATTGCTTATCTTCCCATTATTTAAGTCAGAACAACACAACATCCAGGCACCTGTCCGAAAACAAGCCCCTAGAGCACCATCGCTTTTGCCAGACCGTGATAGAGCGGAATGCCTATAATAACATTAAAAGGAAAGGTGATTCCAAGCGACAACGTCAGGTAAAACGAAGGATTAGCTTCAGGCACCGCCAATCGCATCGCTGGCGGTACTGCAATATAAGAGGCACTGGCACCTAACACACCCACCAGCATCGCGCCACCCACAGAGAAGTCCAACATGTTAGCACCAACATAGACGCCAATCACACCACCAACCAGTGGCATCACCACACCAAATGCAGCTAGCACAATACCCACTTGCTTAAAGTCACCAATACGCCGTGCGGCAACCATCCCCATGTCAAACAGAAACAAGCACAACACGCCCATAAAAATATCATCGATAAAGGGCTTGAGTTTATCCATGCCAGAAGGTTCGGCAATGGCACCAATAATCATCGAACCAATCAGGACGACCACGCTGCCATTAGTAAAGGCATCGCGCAACATATCTTTAAAATCACCCTTCTCACCACTATCTTTGGCTATCTTGACACCTCCCTCACGTGCAGCAAGGGTATGGCGCGCCTTCGCCGCCAGCAGCAAGCCCACCACAATCGCGGGTGACTCCATGACCGCCAGCATAATCAGCGGATATGTCTCATATTGAATGCTTAGATTATCGAGATAGGCAATTGCCGTCAGAAAGGTGCCAGCACTAACAGAACCATAATGAGCAGAGATAGCCGCCGCATCAAGTGGGCTCACCTTACGTGTTGCCACCAATGCCAAATAACCAATAATGGGCAGCGCGAAGCCTAATATGAGTGCCCATATAATTGACTGAAATGCAATGGCAATATCGGCCTTGGCCAATTCATAACCACCATGAAGGCCTATTGCCATTAACAGGTATATGGAGAGAACTTTCGCCAGGTCTGGCGGGAAGCGTAGATCTGACTTAATCAATCTCGCAATAACGCCCAGCGCAAAAAATAACACCGCAGGCAGTAATAAACTACTCAGATTCATGCCTTAAATCTCCGATTACTCATAACCATAGACTGTCATTTTCAACCACATTAATAAATGCTTGATGCACACAAACCCAGGTATTAACGTGACTCTATGATTGATAATGTGATTGATGACGTATTAGTCAGGCCACACTCGCTGAGAGACAAAACCAGAAGCGGCGGCAGGTTTTGGCACTGCTTTTTTAGCACGCACAGGCACCTTTTTAGCCGCCGTTGGTGCTGTCGCAGTTTTGGTTTCTACTGCTGCCAGTGTTTCACTTCCAACAATATTCTGATTCTTTTTTTTTATATTCATCACTCTCTCCTAGTTAAACACGTCCAGAGTCGTTAGCACTCATTAACATCGATTATTCACGGCACGGACGGCGGCACTAACTCATCGAGCATTTCTGCATAACGCTTAATATTTTCATTCACTTCACTCTCTTCTTCTTCAGATTTGAGTGTTATTGATACATGGGTACGTCCAAAGCTCATATCAGGGTAGTAATCTTCTCGCTCGGCTAACTCAGCAGCAAGATCAAGGAAGTCACGCGTGTCATCATAACTTTCAAACTCAAAGCGGCCTTCCAGACGCGCTGGGCGTTTACGTACTTTCCAGTGATCACTCATGTGAGACTCCCGTCTTATTTCTCAACTGGCAATTGTTCGCCTGATATTTCCTGCCACCATTCCTGTATACCAGAGGCGTGCTGTTGCTCTTCTTTCAGCAGCGCTTCAAAAAAAATTCGATTTTCATGATCCTGAGCGCGTTTACAATACTGTGCAGCCTGGGCATAAAAATTGATAATTTCTGTCTCTAAATTAACGGTATGCTGGATTAGCTCGGGGAGTGAGCCATCAAGGCGAGCAGGCCTCAAATGACTTCCAGACGGCGCTACACCTACGGCCAACATACGACCAATAATCCGCTCCGCATGCGCCATCTCTTTTTGCGCCTCAAGACGAAATTTATCGCCCGCTTGCGGCATGCCGCGAAGCGCCAACATCCGCCCCAAAGAAAGATATTGCTGAACGGCAGAAAGCTCAAAACTTAATGCTCGTCCAAGGTATCCAAATATTACCGGATCTTGTGTCATCAGCTACACTACCTACTGCTTAACGACGAGCTGGGTGTAGCGACACTACACCCAAACTCTTACCGAATTACGCGCCACCTAATACAGGTTCAACTTCTTTGTGTGGACGCGCAATGATGTGTGCCGCAACAAGACCGTCACCCACACGTTCACATGCATCAGCGCCCGCACGAACAGCTGCGTTGACAGCACCTGTTTCGCCACGAACCAAAATAGTCACATAACCGCCACCCACAAATTCACGACCGATTAGGCGTACTTCTGCCGCTTTAGTCATTGCATCTGCTGCTTCGATTGCAGGAACCAGGCCGCGAGTTTCGATCATTCCCAGTGCGATACCGTATGTCTCATTTGCCATGATAATTTTCCTCTATGGATTAAGTTTAAAATTACAGAGTGCGGTTTGAATCGCTGCTCATTGCTAATACAGGCTCAACTTCTTTGTGTGGACGCGCAATGATATGTGCAGCGACAAGGCCGTCACCCACACGTTCACATGCATCAGCACCCGCGCGAACGGCCGCGTTGACGGCACCTGTTTCGCCGCGTACCAGGATGGTGACGTAACCGCCGCCCACAAATTCACGACCAATCAGACGTACTTCTGCCGCTTTGGTCATTGCATCTGCTGCTTCAATAGCAGGAACCAGACCGCGTGTTTCGATCATACCCAATGCGATACCGTAATTGTTTTCGCTCATTGCTCTATCTCCATCTTGATGAATATTAACTTGTTAAAAAAAATTCTTGTCTCACTAATTCAATACTTCACTTTCGACCGGCTGTTTCATCTGGCCTGAATCATCACCCCAGAAATCTATAATTCCTCCGATAGTGAGATCAGTCATCACTTCTGGATCACCACAGGCATAACGTCCTGCCGATCCACTGACGACAAACACCCAGTTACCTTCTCGAACACCGCAGGTATCCACGGCGACATGTAACTTTCCTTTTCTATCACGCAATACTCTCAGGCTCATCTTTTGTAGCCCAGGATGACGCAACGTACATACCAGCGATCCTTCGACCCTAAGGATCTCCATCAGGCGTCGGCCTCATCCCAATAATCAATAATGCCAACAATCGTCAGATCACTCGGGTATTCTTTACTGCCAGCCGCTTCACGTGCCGCAGAACTGCCGACACAGATCACCCAATCACCCGGTGCGCAACCAACCGAATCCACCGCAACCAGGCGTGACTCACCATCAAGCACGACCTGCAAATGCTTATGCGCCATGCCTGGAATTCGATTGGTCGCTACCAGTGGTTTTTCAACCTTGCAAATCTTCATTAATGCGTCTCCTGTTGATTCAGTTCCAGGGAGCTACCAATCACCTCAGCTTTAGCATCATTCTGGCAATCACGCACCATCATCAAGCTGTGTAACAAACCACGTTCAACATACGTTGGAAAGCGAGCCCGCAACGCACCATTTAATTGATGGCAGCGTGCCACCGCGCGTTCTTTAGCCGCCGGCACATGGCCGTGGTAGTCATAACGAATCACAACAGGAATCGGCAGGCCACGATTAGCATTCAAGCCCGTAAAGATTTTGATTCCAACATCCATATCCTTGGCACCTTCTTCTACTGTCTGCAAATAAGCAAAATAGGTTAGATTACGCAACTGGATTTCTTCGAAACCAATCCCCATGCCAATAAAGCGCTCTTGATGGCCAATATCACTATAACAACCGTTATGATACTGCCTGACATAATCAATCTGCGACAGGTTCCCACATAACAAACGCACACAAAGCCGCTGCATTCCTGGCATCGGCAACGAAACACCCATGACACTGCATTTGTCTTCAATATATCTGTTCAGCGCCATTTCAGCATTCACATTCGTTGCTGAACGAGTCGCGTGATAGAGATCAGAGGCATCGATATATTCTGTCACATCAATTTCACCTTCGCCATTTGGCAGGTGCAGACGAATCACATCACTATCCGTATCAAGGCCAATCAATAGCAAGTCAATCGAAGCCCCACAACAAAAACTATTTTCAATGCTCTTACGAAAATCCTTTAATCGCTCTAGTGCCGCCGCTGCCGCAACCGCGGTGTCGCTACCGTGAGCGGCGCAACCTTCGCGGCTCGGTTGAGATGAACTGTGGTGATAAACCGCCACTTTCAAATACCGAGTATTGGCATCAGCCGGGTTAGGGCGCGCTTCACGATGCCTTAGCATTTCAGTCTCAACCCATTTTTGCAGGCTATCATCCACATCAAACATGGCACC
>JAJRWO010000321.1 GCA_024276775.1 Gammaproteobacteria bacterium
AAACAGCCTGTTTTTCCAGCGCTTGGAACAGGCCATCATTATCTTCGCAGCTAAAGTTAACAATACCACCATATCTTCCTGGTTCAGTCTTGGTGAGTAGCGTGACTCCGCTGATCTGCATTAAACATTCACTCAAATAACGGCTGTTTTCTAACACCCTTGCTTCAACTTCATCCATGCCTGTTTTCAATAACAGTTTTATGCCGGCGTTCAAGGCATGAATGGCCATCATGTTCGGGCTGCCACACTCGAATCGTCGTGATGTTTTTGCCACCTTCCAGGTCTTGACGGTGTAGTTGCCCAGCGGGTCAACCATGTGCCAACCGTATTGGGTCAGCTTGAGTTTGTCGCGAATCTCAGGCCGACAGTAAAACAGGGCCAGGCCTTCCGGCCCTAACATCCATTTATGGCCATCGGCCATGACAAAATCGGCCTTAATGGCCTGAACATCAATTTGTACTGCACCAATGCTTTGGATAGCATCGACACAAAACAGGATGCCCTTGTCGCGGCAGAATTGGCCGATGCGATTCAGATCCATGCGCAGGCCTGTGGCGTATTGAATTGAGCTGATGGTGAGCAGACGGGTGTTATGGTCGCATTTGGCAAACAGGGCGTCTTCCGGGGTGGCCATACTGTTCAGGTCAGCTTCACGAAACTCAACGCCATATTGTTGCAGTGATTCCCAGACAATGCGATTGGAAGGAAACTCCTGATTACTGGAAACAATATTATCACCCACCTGCCATTCCAGACCATAGGCGACAAATGACAGTGCCTCAGAGGTGTTTTTGAGCAAGGCAATGTCATCAGGTGAAGCCGCATTGATCAGACTCGTCAGCCCCTTGCGCAGCTGCGTTTCAACCCTGAGCCAAGCAGGATAGTGTGTAGAGCCCAAGCGGGAATTTTCATCGGCGAACTGCTGTACGGCATTACGAACCACGGTTGGCCAGGGTGCGACGGCGGCGTGGTTTAAGTGGATCATCTCAGCGAGATGAGGGAATGCCTGTTTATCTGAATGGGACATGATTTTAGTAATTATCTGTTGATGTACGATTAATATAATGACTTGGTTGTTATAATGCCAACCATTATTGGCTTAAAAAATGAGTTGAACGGGGCCGAAGTGTGGAATCAATAGGTTGTGTTATACGCCTCGAGCAACTGATTTTTTTAGGTTGAATCATGTTTTCACTGTGAGGCCTGATTGTGGACCTGTTTTTACCCATTGCTTATATTGCCTTGGGCGCACTCATTGGGGCGCTTGTTACCGGGCTGTGGTTAAAAGTGCAACGCGCTGGTGGTAGTGAACAAAAGCTCGCCACGCTTGCTATTCAATTGCAGGCAGAACAACACAGCAGTACCAAGTTGGATTTACAACTGACCGAGTCCAAGCAAGAGTCAAAACAGTGGCAAGAACAATCCAGTCAACGCAATGCAGATATTGCCAAATTGGAAACCCTTCTGACGGAGGAGCGCAAGCACAGTGGCGAGAAGCTTAAACTGTTGGACGAAGCCCGTGTTCAACTCAGTGCTGAATTTCAGAATTTGGCCAATACGATCCTTGAAGAAAAAAGCATTAAGTTTGCTGAGCAGAACCAACAAAATATTGATCAAGTGCTTAAGCCTTTGCGCGAACAACTGGGTGATTTCAGACGCAAGGTTGAAGATGTCTACGACAAGGAATCCAAAGATCGTGTTTCGCTGTTTCATGAGATTAAACACCTCAAAGAACTGAACCAGCAGATCAGCGACGATGCCATTAATCTGACTAAAGCACTCAAAGGGGAAAATAAAACTCAGGGTGCCTGGGGTGAGGTGATTCTGGAACGGGTACTGGAAGAGTCCGGCCTGCACAATGGCCGCGAATACGAAACCCAGGGCAGCTATACCAGCGAAGAGGGCAAGCGGCTACGGCCGGATGTGATTGTCCACCTGCCGGAAGGCAAGGATATCATCATCGACTCAAAGGTCTCATTGACGGCTTATGAGCGTTATTGCTCGGCTGAAGATGAAAGCCTGCGGCAGTCTGATCTGAAAGAACATATCGCCTCGCTTAAGGCTCATATCAAAGGCTTGAGTGCCAAAAACTACGAAAGTCTGCCAGGCATTAAATCGCTTGATTTTGTATTGTTGTTTGTCCCCATCGAATCTGCCTTCATTACCGCAGTAGAAAATGATCGCGATATCTTCCGTGAAGCCTTTGATAAAAATATCATTATTGTTAGCCCAACCACACTGCTGGCAACGCTGAAAACCGTACACAATATCTGGCGCTATGAATATCAAAATCTGAATGCGTTGGAGATCGCCGAAAAGGCTGGCAACCTCTATGACCAGTTTGTATTATTCGTGCAGTCCATGGATGATATTGGCGACAAGCTAGGAAAGGCCTCGGATGCCTATCAAACGGCTAGAAAACGCCTGGTAGATGGCCGAGGTAACCTGGTTGGCCGGACTGAAAAACTGAAAAAACTGGGCGCCAAGGCTAAAAAATCCCTCGCTGAAAAGCTATTGTTAGCATCGGAGGAATAATTTTCTATGTCGGATGACTGCCCGAGGAACGCAGTGGAATTAAGTCTAAAGATAGCCCCAATAGAGACCGATATATAAGAGAGTAGTTATGAATAAGGTCTGTTTTGATGATATTTTTAGGCGGGATAAAGTCAAGCGCATTTCAGAAGCAATGCCAGCAATTTACTGTTTTGGCTATGGTTGCTTTGGTGCTTTTTTTTATGCCTACCCTGCGTGACAGTCAAGCGGCGTTCGAACTCAACTTTGATCCGACGTTAACCGTCGATCATTCTTATGCTTCTTCATTCGGTGCTACGAATTATTCCTGCGGCATGGCCTTTGGTCCAGACTTCAACTGTAGTAGCGGTTTTGGTGGTGCATTTGATTTGCCGGGCAGTCATGATGACGGTTCGGCCGCTTATCAACGAATATTTACATCAGGTGGTAAAACCTATTATCACGTCATTATTGGTAACTCGACCACCGATACTTTTTATATGGAATATATGATTGAGGCCAGCATGGGCTGGGGGGTGCTATATAATCAACCAGCATCGGCAAGCGCTTATACCAATGTCAACGACTTCAATTGTAACAACACTGATACCGATTGTTTGTTCAATATGGCCAATCCTTATAGTGCTAATTCAAACCTGGGTGGCACGGGGAGTGCAAACCCGAACCGGGTGGTCATGCGCATGATTCTTGATGATGGCATTACCTATAATGAGTTCCTTAAAGGGGCGAGTAATGGTGGCGATAGTTCGGCCTATTTTGACAAAAAACCGCTGATTATTCAGAGAGTCAATGAACCGGGGGTCGTCAGTGTTGAATTTTCAATGGATATGCGTGACAAGACTTATTCTGATTCAACCCCGGTTTCGGAGGCTCAAATGACCAACAGAACATTTATTCTCGAAGGCACGACGGCTGCCAATCAAGGTGATTACGATAGTACGGGTGCTGTTCAGACGCCAACAAATATGACTGACAGTAGCGGGATGTCGATTAATGGCGGTGCCTTTACCTATACGACAGGGCCGAGCTTTGGCGGCAGCCTGGGTAACTACACTTATTATGAATCTGATGGGGTGACACCAGGGGCGACTCAAACACAGCCTATTAATAGGGACTACTCGGTTTTCTGTAAACCGGACGAAAATGTTGATTGGTCTGGTAATGGGGCATGTACTAATGCTGATGCGAGTGGTGGTGGTTATGGTGGCGGTGGCGGTGGCTGGGGGGGGTGGTAATTGACACCGTTCTTAATTATGAAAAGTGGCAATGAGTTTCGCAACATAGCGCCAAATTTATTCCCTTATTCATATGAGGCTCATGGCTATGTGATGAATCTGACGCTAACGTCATGTCAATAACGACCGGATTTGTCCAATAAATCGGTTTAGAGAGTGGTTCACTCCTCTTAAAATACACATCGACAATCGCTTTAATCTCTTCAACGCTATCGAAGCCGATAGACACTTGATTCGATGCTAAAAATCAATGCTTTTAAGCTCGGCTTCCCTGACAGACGGCGCTTTAAGTATTTTCCAATCCAGAAATGAGCCTGAAGGGGAGGTGTTTTAGGCCCTTATCTTGAGTCGCTCATGGAGTTGTTTAAATATGCGTATTCTGGCGAACGTGAACACCCATTCTGGTTCATGATGAACACCTGAACCGACTAACGTATGGATGTGGATATTAGCAGGTTGAGTGTTCACCTTCATCGATTTTGCACATTGTTTTTCTCATCGAT
>JAJRWO010000322.1 GCA_024276775.1 Gammaproteobacteria bacterium
AATGTGACGTATAGCTCTTCAAAGGCATCGGAAATATATTTAAGAAAGATTAAGCCGAGAAGTACGTGCTTGTATTCGGCCGCGTCTATGTTTTTTCTGAGCTTATCAGCCGATTTCCACAGTTGTTTTTCCAGTGGTTCTTCTTGTGCTTCTTTCTTATTCGTCATTGTGTCTCCGTTGGTTTAATTTGCTACTGGCAGGTGATTATTTTGTTATGTTGAACTTACCAACCCAACCTCAATAGCATATTTTTCATTACTATACGAATTCAGGGTTTGCTATATTTATTTTTTTATGGGAAAGCACTGGAATTTGATTGAGTTGTGTCGCTAATTTGATGGACAATGATGCTATGCCTGCCCTGCCCCCCTACTCCATTCGCGTCAGTTTGCGTGCCAAGCGGTTGCAAATGAAAATTCTGCCGCCGGGAAAAATTGAGGTGGTGGTGCCCAAATACTGTCATCTCAAGCATGTGCCTGCCTTTGTTGCAGAGCACCGTCAGTGGTTGCAGTTTTACTTGGGCAAGATGATCGCTGTCTACGCCGAGCAGCCGTTGTTGCCAACGTCGATTCATTTTCAGGCCATCGATGAGACTTGGCAGGTGGACTATGTAGAGCAGTTACATTGCCAGGTGACGGTGCTGACGACAGACCGATTACAGTTGTGCGGCCCCAGCGCCCCCTTTGCTTGCCAGGCTTTGCTACAGTGGTTGCAACAACGGGCCAGGCAGGTTTTGCCTGACTGGCTGGTGCAGGTTAGTGCTGACATTGGCTTGGGCTTTAATCGGCTTACGGTGCGGGGCCAGAAGACCCGTTGGGGCAGTTGTTCCGCGCAAAAGAATATTAGTCTCAATCGAGCTTTGCTATTTGTCTCGCCGGGGGCCGTGCGCTACCTGATGGTTCATGAGTTGTGTCACACGCTTCACCTGAACCATTCAGCCGCCTACTGGGCCTTAGTGGCGGATAAAATGCCGGAATATGAGGTGTATGAGGCTGAATTACGCCAGGCAATGTCTATTATCCCCCTTTGGGCGCAACCGGGTTTTGGTGACTGAGCAGGGTTTGGTTATACTCTGGTGCTGGATTGGTTATTAGATATAATTATAATTGCTTGTCGTTAATCCTGACAGGCGTTGGAGGATAAATGAACTCAATTATTGCTGAAATTGTAATATTGGCGACGTGTATTGCCTTTGTGGCCTTTTTGGCCTGGGACGACCGAAAAAATCGTCTTTTGCGCGCAGAAGAAGACAAGCAAAAGACGTTACAGCAGGCCAAGTTTGATTCTCGCCAGAATTAGGAATGAAGATTATGTAGCGTTTTCACATGACTTTCTGACTGAGAAAAACGCAGTGCTGGCCGAGTATTTTCCGATTGAAAACCGTCTAAGAGACGCTGAAGCAGGGGCCATTCCTTTAACTGCTAATGTGAATGTCTTTTGGTAGTAAAATTTCCATGGCGACGGGCAGATGATCTGAAAGGGCTTCATTAACGACTTTCACTTCTTTTACCTGCACGGTTGAGGTGATGAGAATGTGGTCAATATTGCGTGCTGGACGCCAGCTTGGGAAGGTCAACAGGCTTTCTTCAGGCAGACAAAGGTCGGTTTTGGCAAACAGGCTAACCATTTCCGGGCTTTCAATGGAGCAATTGAAGTCACCCATGACGCAAGCGTGTGGATAATCGTTGACTCGTTCGGCGATGAAATCCAGTTGCTGCTGGCGTGCCCGTTTGCCCAAAGCCAGATGTATCATGAACAGTGCCAGGCTGTTGTCACGCTGACCAAAGCGCGTCATTAATGCGCCCCGCCCAGGCATCATTCCCGGCAGTTTGTATTCGATGGTTTCGCTGGGTTGATACTTACTTAGCATACCGTTGCTGTGCTGGGCCAACTTACCCAGATTGCGATTAGTCTGGTTGTACCAGAATGGAAAGCCGCCGTGCTGGGCCAAGTATTCAACCTGGTTGATAAACTGGCTACGCAGGCTACCGCCGTCCGCTTCTTGCAAACCGACAATGTCGTAGTCGCTGACCAGCCGGGCGATGCGATCCAGGTTATCGAAGCATTGGGAGTGCGGCAAGATATGTTTCCAGCTTTGGGTCAAATAGTGGCGTTTCCGGGTCGAGGCAATGGCGACCTGAATATTAAAGCTCATTAGCTTGATTTTCCGCCCCGTTTCAATAGTACCTGTTAGATCGGCGGTGGGTATGAATGCTGGCATCAGTGGCAAATTATAATTGAATGACTGTCTCACCTAGTTTGGCGGTCAGTTTCAGATTTTCTGAATAGTCTACCGGGCAATCAATGATGCTAACGGTGTCATCAGCCAGGGCCAACGTCAGTGTCGGCAGTAGATCTTCTGTTTTTTCAATACGATAACCTTTCGCCCCAAAGGATTCGGCATATTTGATTAAGTCAGGGTTATTGAAGTCGACGTGGCTTTTGCGACCATATTGGCTCATCTGCTTCCATTCAATCAGGCCGTAGCCGCCGTCATTCCAGACCAGGATGACGATGGCGGTGTTGAGTCGCATGGCAGTTTCGATCTCCTGGCTATTCATCAAAAAACCCGCGTCACCCGTCACTGCCACTATCTTTTTGTTTGGGTAGGCCAGCTTGGCGGCAACGGCCCCGGGGACGGCAATGCCCATGCTGGCGAAACCATTGGAAATGATACAGGTATTGGGTTGCTCACAGCGAAACATGCGCGCCATCCACATTTTGTGAGCGCCAACATCACAGATGGCAATGTCTTCCAGAGCCATGGCGGTGCGCAGATCCCAGATTAGTTTTTGCGGTTGCACCGGAAAGACATTGCTGGTGGCGTGTTCGTTCATGTCTTTGATCAGGGCGTTGCGCAGTGGACGTAGCTTTTCTGTTCCCTGCTGGGGTACGGCCTGCTCGGTGATGCGTTGCAGGCTCTGTTTAATGTCACCGACCACGCCAATCTTGACGCCATAATGGGCATCTACCTCGGCGGGCTGGAAGTCAATATGGATGATGAACCTATCCTTGGTTGGGTGCCACAAATAAGGATGGTACTCTACCAAATCGTAACCGACGCAGATGATAACATCGGCCTTATCGAAGCCAATGCCAACATAATCCTTGGCTTGTAGCCCGGCGCTGCCCAGACTGGTGGGGTGGCGGAACGGAACAACTCCTTTCGCCATGAAGGTGTTGGTGACCGGGATATTGAGTTGGACGGCCAATTTGGCCAACTGTTCGGCGGCATCGGCACGGACGACACCATGACCGGCAAGGATAATCGGATGTTTAGCGTTTGAAATCGCCTTGACGGCGGCGTTAATGCGGTCCTGGGCCGGCGCAGGAATCACTGGATTTTTTGACCACAGTGGTTCGGCATCGATTTCCAGATCGGCGATATTTTCCGGGAATTCGATGAAACTAGCACCCATTTTCTCCATCTGCGCCTGCTTGAAGGCCTTACGTATAACTTCGGGAATGACCTCTGGCATTAGCAGGCGAGCAGAATATTTTGTGATCGGCCGAAACATTTCTTCCAGATCAAGCACCTGGTGTGATTCTTTATGCAGACGATGAGTGCCTGCCTGCCCGGCAATGGCCACCAACGGGGCGTGATCCATGTTGGCATCAGCAACACCGGTGATCAAATTGGTGGCGCCAGGGCCGAGGGTGGAGAGGCAAACGCCAGCACGACCGGTAAGGCGGCCATAGACATCGGCCATGAAAGCGGCACCCTGTTCGTGGCGCACAGTAATAAACTTGATATTTGAGTCAAGCAAGGCATCCATCATGGCCAGATTTTCTTCGCCAGGAATGCCAAAGATGTACTCTACACCTTCGTTTTCCAAACAACGGACGAACAGCTCAGCCGCTTTCATGGCAGGGGGCTTAATTTAACTTTCTTGTTTAACCAGGTTATTGACAACATCCATCATGCCGCGAAAACCATTGCTTTTGCCCGGATCAGTGATGAATTTTCCATTCACAACGATGGATGGGGTGGCTTGTACGCCATAACGTTTACCCAACTCTGCAGCGCGACGCACCTTGGCTTCTACAGCAAATGAACGAAACGCCTCTTCAAATTTCTTTTGCTCGACACCATGCTCAGCAAACAAGGCGGCAATTTCGGCCTCAGTGTTCATGCGGCGTTTTTGCAGGTGAACCGCTTCAAAAAATGGCATATGAACCTTGTCCAGAACATCCAGTGCTTCGGCGGCGTAAAAAGCTCGGGCATACATGGCCAAAGTATCGTTGAAGATAGCAGGTAACTGCACAAATTTGACGTTGGCAGGTTTGTTTTTCAGCCAGCGTTCCAGGGTAGGTTCAAAACGAAAGCAGTGTGAACAGCCATAGGAAAATATTTCAACCACCTCGACCTCGCCTTCATCGGCAGAAGTGGGTTGAGCGGGCGTAATCACCAGGTGAGTTGCACCCTCTTGCAGTTGCGCCGCATTGACACTGGGTATGAAAAAAAGGGGTGCCAGCATTAGCAGGGCAAATTTGAAAAATTTCATCGTACAAAATCCTTTATGTATTGTGCTGAATGAATGGGATTGTAGCTGATTGTCGGTTACTTTTGTATTTTCGACAAGCTCACGGCACTTGCAATATTGTAGCGCTAGAATATATGACCGCTTTATTGTTATTATTGTTTCACTGTTTTACCTTAAAATACTAGGAAGCCTATCCTCATGTCGGTCAAAAAGTTTGATTTGAAGTCTTTCATGAATCAGCAATATCTGTGTGAGTCTTTGACCATGGCAGAGGTGGAAAAGTTGTTGGAATACACCGAGCTGGTTTCTTACCATAAAAACGACATTATCGCCGAGGCGGATTCGGTGGGTGATGCGCTGTATTTTGTTGTAAAGGGCGAGGCCGCCTTGTTATTTGATGATCACGGCCATGAGATGGCAGTGGGGGCCATGCAGGAAGGTGAGTTAATGGGGGAGATGTCGTTTTTTGATCGTCAGCCACGCATGTTGCAAATACGTGCCACCCGTGCCGAAACTGATTTATTGCGCCTGTCACGGCCCATGTACGACCGGCTTAGAATCGAACACCCCTATATTGCGGTAAACTTGCTTGAACATGCCATTATCAGTCTTGATCATCTAGTGCGGCGATTGAGCACTAAAGAGATCGATTTGTCGCGTTACATCTATGGCCCCGGCAAGCGTTAAGGGGGGTCGTGCGCGAAGCTCAGTCACTCATGGCAGCTCCATTTCGAGTGACTCCAACCCAGAGCCTGAGCCTTCTCGCGAAGCAATCAGTGACTTAATTTCCCTATGTGAGTGGTACAACATTATGATGCACCGTGTTTATCAACAGGCGACCTTTATCACGGGTGCCCATAAAATTTCCCAGTTGCCCGCTGACGAGGGCATTGAGGTTGCCTTTGCCGGGCGATCCAACTCTGGCAAATCCAGTGCCATCAATCGTATTTGCGGACAAAAGTCTCTGGCACGAACCAGTAAAACACCCGGACGCACTCAACAGATCAATTATTTTGCACTGGACCCCCAGCGCCATATCGTCGATCTGCCCGGCTACGGTTTTGCCAAGGTGTCGAATCGAATGAAAAAGCATTGGCGTGAAGCACTGGGGACCTACCTGCAAAAACGGGAGTCTCTCAAAGGGGTCGTTTTAATGATGGATATTCGCCTGCCGCTGAATGATTTTGATCGACAGATGATCGAATGGTGTCAGCACAGTGAAATGCCGCTGCATATTTTGTTGACCAAGTCGGACAAGCTGAGCCGTGGTGCTGCTGGCAATGTCTTACAGCAGGTACAGCAGGCTTTATCAGCAGAGTATAGTGTTAAACGTCATCAGCCTTGGGCTACAGTACAATTGTTTACCGCTCTGAAAGGTATAGGCCTGAAGGACGCCTGGCACAGGCTTGATATCTGGTTTGAGCTGACAGAATAAAAAAAGCCCCGGGACCGTTGGAGGAACCCGGGGCTAAAAGTCTAAATCCGGTTTGGGGAAACCGGGTTAGAGGGGACCTGCTCTAGGGAGGGTGAGCAGGCTAAGCGCAAAGGGCAGCGCTTACATGTATAGATCGGCCTTAACAGGAAAAGTTCAAGGATTAATTTAAAAATTAGTCGCCGATTGTCTGCCCGGCATTGAATATGGCCGTATTTTGGCTCTTCTCCAAGCCTGTGAGTGAAAAAAGGGTGCCTATTCCCATGCCATCTGTTGATATACCGCAGTAATTCCCGCTCCTATCTGAAACCCGTAAAGACAAAGGCTTTCAGGTGCATTCAAAATAAAAATTAAGAAGGTGTCGTTGTCGTGGGTTTTGCTCGTAAATTTTTATCGGCGGATGGATTATTGCCCTCCGTTCGGCGGTGTTTGAACCGTGAAACATTTAAATCTTG
>JAJRWO010000323.1 GCA_024276775.1 Gammaproteobacteria bacterium
AGAAACATTCAAATTGGTCGGGCAGAGAGGATTCGAACCTCCGACCCCCACAACCCCATTGTGGTGCGCTACCAGACTGCGCTACTGCCCGAATTTGAAGACCGTTTAGATTGAGACACCTGAGAAGTGTTTAGAAAATCTGACCTGCGGCGTATTCTACCTAACTGAAACACACTGCACCAGAAAAAGTTTATGCTTTTAGTGCAACCAAAACCTCTTCGAGTTCACGGCGCATTTGTTGAATCAAATCAATGCTGTGGCTGACATCAGACTTGGCCTCTGTGCCAGACATTTTTTGTCTTGCACCGCCAATGGTGAAACCTTGTTCATACAGCAAACTGCGAATCTGACGAATCATGATGACATCATGACGCTGATAGTAGCGACGGTTTCCGCGGCGTTTAAGTGGTTTGAGCTGAGGAAATTCCTGCTCCCAATAACGCAACACATGGGGTTTCACACCACACAGCAGGCTAACCTCACCAATGGTGAAGTAACGTTTGGCCGGAATTTCCGGCAGCTCACTGTTGTTCGAGGCTTCCAGCATATGCTTCAACTCTCGCTTTCAGTTTTTGACCCGGATGAAATGTCACAACACGACGTGCTGTAATTGGAATTTCCTCCCCCGTCTTTGGATTGCGGCCAGGCCGCTCACTCTTGTCGCGCAAATTAAAATTGCCAAAACCTGACAATTTCACCTGACGTCCGTCTTCAAGAGCTCCCCTGACCTCTTCAAAAAACATCTCAACAAGTTCCTTGGCTTCACGTTTGTTTAGCCCAAGTTCTTCAAAAAGCCTTTCGGCCATTTCAGCTTTTGTTAACGCCATGTCTTATTCTCTCAGCGTTGCGCCTAGTTCGTGGTTAAGTTTTTTTAGGATGCTTATTACAAGCGTATCCACATCTTCGTCTTTTAGAGTGCGTGAACGGTCTCTAAAGGTCAAGCCTAAAGCTAAACTTTTTCTTCCGGATTCAACACCTTCGCCACAATATACATCAAATAACTGTAGGTTTGCCAAGTATTCGCCTGAAGCCGCAGCAATACAGTCTCTAAGCTGCTGTGCAGACACGGCCTCATCTACGACGATTGCCAGATCCCGCCTAACCGATGGAAACTTCGACAGCTCAGTAAACTCAGGTTTAACCGCACGGGAAAAAACCTCTTCTAAAACCTCAAACAAGTATACTGACCCATTGAAATTTAATGACTTTTCAAGTCCAGGGTGTAATTTTCCCAACCATCCTATCGGTACCCCAGTAGATGTCTTTATCAGCGCTGACTGGCCAGGATGTAAGGCTGGGTGAGACTCGGCAACAAAGCGATGCTCGCCACTTCCGGCAGCCAAACCGAGCAGCCCTTCGGTATCGGCCTTAATATCATAAAAATCAACTTTTCTTGATTTTTCGCCCCATTGCTCAGGCAATAAACTACCAGAAATCACTCCAGAAATAAGTCTTTTTTCTATGATTTTATTAGATTTTTTAGTGAAACTAACGCCCTGCTCAAACAACCTAACACGGTCTTGCTGACGATTCTGATTGTATTTCAAAGCCTGCAACAGCCCTGTCCAAAGGCTCGTCCGCATCACTGCCATATCTGCCGAGATTGGATTAACCAAAGCCACTGCAACCTCAGCAGGATTTACTTGAGTCTGCGTATCAGCATCAACAAAACTGTAATTGATTACTTCCTGGTAACCCCTGTCCAGCAAATAGGACCTAACACGCTCCATTTGTACTTGAGCTTCACTTGGAAGAGTAACCTCAAGTGGCACGCTGGGTGCTTCTGTTGGTAATTCATCGTATCCAAAGATGCGCCCAACCTCTTCGATCAGATCCGCTTCAATCGTAATATCGAAGCGGAAACTGGGAGGCATAACCCGCCAAGTCTTAGTCTGTTCGATCACGCTCATTCCCAAACGCGTCAATATTTCTGTCACCTTTGCCGGTTCAAGCTCAATGCCGAGCAGACGCTTAATCCGTTCTTCACGCAATGTGATCGCCTGGCGCTGTGGCAGGTTACCTGCCTCTTTGGCTTCAATCACGGGACCTGCCGAACCGCCAACGATTGCCAGCAACAATTCTGTTGCACGTTGCAGCGCCTTGGCTGGCAATTCAAAATCAACGCCACGTTCAAAACGGTGTGAAGAGTCGGTATGCAAACCATACTGGCGTGCTTTGCCAATAATGACATCCGGTGAAAAAAAGGCGCTTTCGAGGAATAAATCTACTGTCTTATCCGTTACCGAACTCGCTTCTCCACCCATAATACCGGCCATAGCCAACGGCGCGGCCTGATCAGCAACGACCAAAGTATTGCTTGCCAAGGCCACCTCCTGACCATCAAGTAACCTTATCTTTTCACCGTCATTGGCATAACGAACCTCAATTCCACCCTCTAACGTGGCCAGGTCAAAGGCATGCATGGGCTGACCCAGCTCCAGCATCACATAATTACTTACATCCACCACAGGATTGATGCTGCGCACATCTGAACGACGTAAACGCTCCTGCATCCACAGTGGCGTTTCTGCGTCTAGATTAATCCCTTTTATGATTCGAGCAAAATAACGCGGACACGCATCAGCAGCGTTCAAACTAACGGGGATACTATCTTGATGCCCAACTGTAAAGAATGATGTTTCAGGCGCAACAACTGCCGTCTGATGAACGACACCGGCTTCGCGGGCAATACCGGCGATACAAAGACAGTCGCCACGATTTGGGGTCAAACCTATTTCAATCGTTTTGTCGTCGAGATTCAATAATTCACGCACATTGCTACCGGGCACGGCAGCAGCAGGCAATAACATCAAACCATCAGAGGTTTCAGCCATCCCCAGCTCAACAGATGAACAAAGCATACCGAAAGACTCAACGCCGCGCAGTTTGGATTTTTTAATTTTCAAACCACCCGGTAATTTGGCACCAATCAATGCAGTCGGAAATTTTTGACCTTGGGCAACATTGGCTGCACCACAGACAATGACCAGTGTCTCGGCCCCCACATTTACCTGACAAATACGCAAACGATCAGCATCAGGGTGCTGTTCAAGTGAGATCACCTCACCAACAACCACATGATTAAACTCTGCCGCCACGGCTGCAATTGCATCCACTTCCAGCCCAGCCATCGTTAGCTGATGGGCAAGCTCCGCAGTCGTGACATCCGGGTTGACCCACTCACGCAACCATTGTTCGCTAAATTTCATTTTAAATATCTTTATGCAGTTGGTTTGACTTAATTGAACTGGCGCAAAAAACGCAAATCATTTTCAAAGAAGAGACGTAAATCATTGACACCGTAACGCAGCATAGTCAAACGTTCGACCCCCATACCAAAGGCAAAACCAGTGTACTTTTCATTATCAATACCAATATTGGTCAGCACGTTAGGATGGATCATGCCGCAACCCAACACTTCCAACCACCCGGTGTGACTGCAGACTCGACAACCCTTGCCACTGCACATAACACAGGCCATATCTACTTCAGCCGAAGGTTCGGTAAAAGGAAAATATGAAGGACGAAACCGGGTGGCCAGGTCCTGTTCAAAAAAATTACGCAAAAAATCAGTCAACATTCCCTTTAACTGGGCAAAGGTAACATTGGTGTCCACCATAAACCCTTCCACCTGATGAAACATCGGTGTGTGTGTAACATCTGAATCACAGCGATAAACGCGGCCAGGGGCAATGATGCGCAGTGGTGGCGCTTTGTTTTCCATCACCCGCACCTGTACGGGTGACGTATGCGTGCGCAGTAAGGTCGTTTCATCAATATAAAAAGTGTCGTGCATGGCGCGAGCCGGATGGTTCTCGGGAATATTCAGCGCCGTAAAGTTATGATAGTCAGACTCTATTTCAGGACCGGTAGCGATATCAAAACCAAGGCGACTAAAGTATTCTTCAATACGCTGTAAAGTACGCGTGACAGGGTGAATCCCCCCGCTATCCTGACCACGACCTGGCAAGGTGACATCAATTTTTTCGGCTGATAGCCGAGCATCTAACGCCGCTGCCTCCAAAACACTACGACGTGCATTAAGCGATTCTTGTAGCGCCTTTTTGGCTTTATTAACAGCCTGACCAACCTTGGGACGCTCCTCAGCTGGCAGGTCCCCCAACTGTTTAAGGTACTGGGTCAATACACCCTTCTTGCCCATATACTCAACACGTACCTGGTCAAGCGCATTTAAATCTGTGGTTTGTGTGACGGCTGCTTCGGCCTGGCTCACTAAATCCGTTAAGTCCTGCACGTATCCATCCCCTGATAGATTTTTAAGGTTCTAAAAAAAAGGGAAGGCAAGGCCTTCCCTTTTCTAACACAACAATGTTGCCGCCGATGCTGATGACGACATCAAGGTCTTTAAAGGTTAGCTTTAGCCTTTTCTGCCAGAACAGCAAACGCGTTCTTGTCGAAAACTGCCAGGTCAGCCAGAATCTTACGATCAATTTCGATAGCCGCCTTTTTCAGGCCATTGATCATGCGGCTATAAGATAAACCACACTGACGCGCTCCAGCATTGATACGGGCAATCCACAAAGCGCGGAACTGACGCTTACGCTGACGACGATCACGGTAAGCATATTGACCGGCTTTGGTTACAGCCTGTGTGGCGACACGATAAACATTTTTGCGACGACCACGATAACCTTTTGCCTGAGCGAGTACTTTTTTATGACGCGCTCTGGCGGTAACACCACGTTTAACTCTTGGCATCTTCTATTACTCCAAATTAGCTATAAGGCAACATTTTTCGGACTGCTGCTGTGTCACTCGCACAAACAGAGGCAGGGCTACGCAGCTGACGCTTACGCTTGGTGCTCTTTTTGGTCAAAATGTGACGACGAAAGCTCTGGTTACGTTTAATACGACCAGATCCGCTCACCCTAAAGCGTTTGGCTGCGCCTCTGTTGGACTTCATCTTTGGCATCTTCTATTTCTCCAAACTTCAGTTTAAATTGCGGCAGTAGGTAAGATCTTAAGTGATCTTTTTCTTAGGTGATAACACCATAACCATCTGCCTGCCTTCCATCTTGGGAAACTGCTCAACTTGCGCCAACTCATCTAAATCAGCGGCGACACGTTTGAGCAAGTTCATTCCAAGTTGTTGATGGGCCATTTCCCTACCACGAAAACGCAGCGTGACCTTGGCCTTATCACCGTCGCCAAGAAAGCGAGTCAGATTACGCAGTTTAACCTGGTAATCACCTTCTTACGTCCCAGGACGGAACTTCACTTCCTTGACTTGAGTCTGTTTCTGCTTCTTCTTCGCCTGTTGGCGTTTTTTGTTTTCTTCGAATATGAACTTGCCGTAATCCATCACTCGACAAACGGGTGGTTCAGCATTCGGGGAGACTTCTACCAGGTCCAAGCCTGCTTCTTCAGCAGTGGCGAGGGCCTGAGTAGTAGACATTACTCCCAACATTTCACCTTCAGCATCAATCAAACGTACTTCGCGTGAAGTTATTTCCTGATTGATACGGGCTTTCTTATCAGCAGCGATATTTTATTCCTCCAAAGCAACGCGGCCGCGACGTCCGATTTCGGTAGAGAAAAGCTCAACCAGAGCATTCAGATCCATAACACCAAGATCTTCTCCACCGCGCGTGCGTACGGCCACTGTTCTATTTTCCACTTCGCGATCGCCTAAAACCAGCAAAAATGGAACCTTTAAAATTGTATGCTCGCGGATTTTAAAGCCTATCTTCTCATTTCTCAAGTCTGATTTGACTCTAATGCCATGTTTTGACAGGGTTTGCACTACTTCAGCAGCAAATTCGCGTGATCTATCGGTAATACTCATCACCACGGCCTGGGTTGGTGCCAGCCAAACAGGCATTGCACCGGCGTATTGTTCAATCAAAATACCAATGAAGCGCTCCAATGACCCAAGAATGGCGCGGTGCAACATGACCGGCACCTGTTTCTCACTATGTTCATCAATATAATAGGCATCGAGGCGGCCCGGCATCGAGAAATCCACCTGGATAGTGCCGCACTGCCATACCCGATCCAGACAATCTTTCAGTGAAAACTCAATTTTAGGGCCGTAAAAAGCCCCTTCACCCGGTTGAAGATCCCACGCCAAGCCCTTATTATTCAAGGCCTTTTCCAGCGCTTTTTCAGACTTGTCCCAGTCTGCATCATAACCCACGCGATTTTCCGGCCGGGTCGAAAGTTTGATAATAACCTCGTTAAAACCAAAATCGGCATACACGTCATACAACAGATCGATAAAGGCCGAGACCTCGCTCTGAATTTGGTCTTCGGTACAAAAAATATGGGCAT
>JAJRWO010000324.1 GCA_024276775.1 Gammaproteobacteria bacterium
TGACACCTTTGGCGTCGGCCACTCCAGCACCTCCATCAGTGCTGCCCTGGGCATGGCACTGGCAGCACAGGAACAAGGCATCGACCGCAAAGCCGTGGCCATTATCGGCGACGGTGCTATGACTGCCGGTATGGCCTTCGAGGCTCTCAATCACGCCGGTGATGTGGATGCCAACCTGCTGGTCATCCTTAATGACAACGAAATGTCGATCTCGCCCAATGTTGGCGGCATGTCCAACTATCTGGCACGTATTCTATCCGGCAAGCTCTACTCATCCATGCGTGATACCAGCAAAAAGGTATTGGGCAAAATACCCAGCGTCTGGGAATTGGCCAGACGGGCTGAAGAACACGTTAAAGGCATGGTTATTCCCGGCACACTATTCGAAGAACTGGGCTTTAATTATATCGGCCCTATCGGCGGCCATGACCTGCCAACCCTGGTCAGTACCCTGAAAAATATGCGCGAAATTGAAGGACCGCAGTTTTTACACGTCGTCACCAAAAAAGGCAAAGGCTTCAGCCCGGCTGAGGAAAACCCCTGTACCTACCACGGTGTGGGCAAGTTTGATCCAGACAACGGCGAATTATTGGCCAGCGGCACAGCCACCACTTACACCCAGGTCTTCGGTGACTGGCTCTGCGACATGGCCAGCCAAAGCGAACAGCTGGTCGGTATCACCCCGGCCATGCGTGAAGGTTCGGGCATGGTGGCGTTTTCACAGCAGTTTCCCAAACGCTACATCGACGTTGGCATTGCAGAGCAACACGCTGTGACGCTGGCAGCCGGATTGGCCTGCGAAGGTATGAAACCGGTCGTTGCGATCTATTCCACCTTTCTGCAACGCGCCTATGATCAGCTCATTCACGATGTCGCACTGCAAAACCTACCGGTGTTATTTGCCATTGATCGTGCCGGCCTGGTCGGTGCCGATGGCCCCACCCATGCGGGCAGCTTTGACCTGAGTTTTATGAGCTGCATTCCTAACATGACCATCATGGCCCCTGCCGACGAGAACGAATGCCGGCAAATGCTCTACACTGGTTATTGCCTGAACAGCCCGGTAGCCGTGCGTTATCCTCGCGGTGCCGGCCCTGGCGTGGCGGTTGAAAAAAAGATGACTGCCCTGCCCTTGGCCAAGGCCCAGGTACGCCGCCAAGGCCAACGTATCGCCCTGCTCGCCTTCGGCAGCATGGTCAGTATCGCCGAGGCCGCTGGCGAACAATTGGATGCCACCGTCGTCAACATGCGCTTCGTTAAGCCCCTGGATGAAGACCTGATTCTAAAGCTGGCCAGTGAACATGAATTACTGCTAAGCATAGAAGAAAATGCCATCATTGGTGGCGCTGGTAGTTTAATTGCTCAACTTCTGAACCAACAGAATCAGGCAACGCGCCTGATTCAGATGGGGCTGCCTGACCACTTTATCGAACATGGCAATCATCAAAACCTACTAATTGAGTCAGGATTAAGTATTCAGGGTATAATAGACCGCGTTAACCGCTACCTGGATAGCAACAGTCATCCTTAATCGGCCAGAAAAACATAAACCCCTTCGTTTTTTCAGCGAACAAAAATCACTATGCCAGCACGTTACACCCTTAAGATTCTAACCGATTTCGCCGCCGCGCACACACTGCGCAACTACCCCGGTGATTGCTCCAAACTGCATGGTCATAACTGGAAGGTTGAGGCCGAGGTCACAGCAACCGCCCTGAATGACGTTGGCATCGGCATGGATTTTAAACAGATTAAAAAAACCACCAATGCTATTTGCGATCGACTGGATCACACTTATCTAAATGAACTTAGCCCCTTTGATAAGATCAATCCAACCGCAGAAAATATTGCCGCCTATATCTACAGCAAATTAACCCAACAACTGAATGGCGAAAACGTCAAAGTCAGCGCAATCACTATTTGGGAAACCGAGCGGGCCAGTGTCCGTTACACCGAGGAATAAGACACATGGCCACCGCTAATATTGCAGACGTACAAAATAGCGAAGACACTCGCTGCATCCCAATCAACAAAGTTGGCATCAAAGACATTCGCCACCCTATTCGCGTCAAAGACCGCAGCCAAGGCGAACAACACACCATCGCCAATTTCAACATGTATGTCAATCTGCCACACAATTTTAAAGGCACACACATGTCGCGTTTTGTTGAGATTCTGAACAACTACGAACGCGAGCTATCGGTTGAATCATTTGAACACATGCTGAAAGAGATGATTAAACGCCTCGATGCTAATGCAGGCCATATCGAGATGTCCTTCCCTTATTTCATTGAAAAACCAGCACCCGTTTCTGGCGTTAAAAGCCTGATGGATTACGAAGTCACGCTGTTGGGCGAAATCAAAAATGACAAGCCTCAGGTCGACATCAAAGTCGTGGTTCCCGTCACCAGCCTTTGCCCCTGCTCGAAAAAAATATCGGAATACGGTGCCCACAACCAGCGCTCACACGTTACTGTCACCGTACAAACCTGCAACTTTGTCTGGATTGAAGATATCATCAACTTGGTAGAAGCCCAGGCTTCATGCGAGTTATTCGGCCTGCTGAAACGTCCGGATGAAAAACTTGTCACCGAACGCGCCTACGATAACCCAAAATTTGTTGAGGATATGGTACGAGACGTGGCCGCTTGCCTGAATGCCGATGAGCGCATTATTGCCTATACAGTAGAGTCCGAAAACTTCGAGTCTATTCACAATCACTCAGCCTATGCGCTCATTCAACAAGACAAGCGCCTGAACAAGCAATAAAAAAGGAAAAAAGCAAACGCTCTTGTCTCCACAACACTTCCAAAAAATAACCACCTAATCTGTGGCTGAAACTAAGATTTTTGAAAGCCAATAGCTTGTGCTCCAACCTACGCCTCATAGAATGCTCTTATTCACCACACGCTGTTGGTGTGTCCGGCTTCCTTTTGACCACCCCTCGCTTAATTAACCCTTGTCATTCGTGAGTAGTTGGCATTTAATGGCGGTATATATCACTAAGAAATGACAGCTTCGCTGAACATTTCATTGGCCACGTCAAAGGAATTATTTTGAAAGAGATAGAAAAAATCTTTAATTTCATTGTCGAAATAGAAAAATTAAAAAATGTGCACCGTAAAACCAAACCCGTTGGCTTAGAACGATTTGAAAATTCAGCAGAGCATAGTTGGCATGTTTGCCTGTGCGCCCTCATGTTCAAAGATTACGCAAATGAAAATATTAATATAAATCGCGTGATTAAAATGCTTCTCATCCACGACTTAGGTGAAATTGATGCTGGGGACACCATCATATACAAAAGTGAAACCCCTGAAGTAAAAGAAGCTGAAACCAAAGGGGTTAAACGTGTTTTTGCGCTTCTTCCTGCCGAAATAAAAGATGAATATCTGGCACTTTGGTATGAGTTCGAGGCTGGTGAAACACCGGACTCTAAATACGCCAAGGCCATTGATCGTATCCCTCCATTACTTCACAACATTCATGGAAATGGCCATAGTTGGAATACGCATAACATTACAAAAGAAAAAGTATTTTCCGTCAACAGTAAAATAAAGGAAGCGTCGGCAAGTATTTGGCAATCTATAGAGGCAAAGCTAAACGAAGCCATTTCAAAAGGAGATTTGAAATAAAACGCTCCATATAATAGGTTATGTTGCAGAAAAATGTGCAAAACAGTCAACCTTCAATTTTATCAACAAAGGAGAAAAAAATGCCATTAACAAAAAAACTAGGCGCAGAATTCATTGGTACATTTTGGCTTGTATTAGGAGGCTGTGGGAGTGCTGTTTTAGCGGCGTCATTTCCAGACGTAGGTATAGGCTTATTGGGGGTCTCAATCGCTTTCGGCCTCACCGTATTGACCATGGCGTATGCTATTGGCCATATATCGGGATGCCACCTTAACCCCGCCGTTTCAATCGGCCTTTGGTCAAGTGGACGATTTTCAACGGCTGAACTTGGCCCTTATATCATTGTTCAAATAGCCGGCGGTCTTGCTGGAGCAGCGGTATTATATGTTATTGCTACTGGACAAGCAGGTTTTGATGTCACCGCTGGCTTTGCGTCGAATGGCTATGGAGAGCATTCTCCTGGCGGCTATAGCATGACCGCCGTGTTAGTCACAGAAGTCGTGATGACATTTATGTTCCTGATGATCATTCTAGGCGCAACAGATAAACGTGCACCACAAGGTTTTGCTCCAATAGCAATTGGTCTCGGCCTCACGCTTATTCACCTTATAAGCATTCCTGTTAGCAATACATCCGTTAATCCAGCGAGAAGTACGGGGGTTGCGATATTTCAGGGAGACTGGGCAGTATCCCAACTATGGCTTTTTTGGCTTGCACCTATTGTCGGTGCTATCTTAGCGGGGATTGTCTACCGATGGTTTGAAACTGAGAAAAAAACGTAGGCATGCAAACGATATAACGTTTGCAAATAGTGCGCTGATTTGATTTCTATTTGGACGTTCTAATGAAAGAACGTCCAAATAGGCGCTGAAGCAAAGATGAGAGTTGTCAATCCTGTATGATTTCCATTCCTTTCCTTAGATCGTTCACATATCCAGAGGTCATCGGATAACGGCGATCACGGCCAAAGGCCTTGCGGCTGATGCGAACCCCTGGCGGTGCCTGGCGGCGTTTGTACTCATTGCGAGTCACAAGTTGAGCAATATGGCCAACTATTTCCTCGTCATAACCTTCAGCGATGATATCTTCAACACACATATCGTCTTCCACATACATCTCCAGAATTGCATCCAGCACCTCATAAGGCGGCAGGCTATCAGAATCCTTTTGGTCAGGCGCAAGCTCAGCCGAGGGTGGCCGCTCAATAACCCGCTGAGGAATCACCGCTGAGAGTGAGTTGCGATAGTTAGCCAGGCGGTAAACCAGCAATTTAGGCACATCTTTGATCGGTGCATAACCGCCAGCCATGTCACCATACAACGTGCAATAACCCACCGCCATTTCACTCTTGTTACCCGTGCTGAGCACCATTTTGTGTTTTTTGTTCGACAATGCCATCAGTAACACCCCACGACAACGGGCCTGAATATTTTCCTCCGTTGTATCCCAGGGTTTATCTTCCAGGTCATCTTTGAGCAAATCCAGGAAGACATTAAACGCAGGTTCAATCGCGATAGTATGGCACTCAACCCGCTGCACCTTGGCCTGCAATTCAGCGTCTTCCAGACTCATATCAGCGGTATAGCGCGATGGCATGCGTACCCCCTCAACCCGCTCAGGGCCAATGGCATCCACGGCAATCGCCAGGGTCAGGGCCGAATCAATACCGCCAGATAAACCAATCACGACCCCTTTGAAACCATTTTTTTCGATATAGTCACGGGTGCCTTCAACCAAGACTCGATAAACACTGGCCTCAAGCGACAGCGGTTCAGCAATCTTTGCCGGCATCGGCTTAATCGGATCACTGCTTTCAAACTCGGCCAGGAACAAATCCTCAACACAAGACTCGGCCCGCTGCGTCACCAAGCCATCAGCGCCCATCACAAACGATTGGCCATCAAACACCAGCTCATCCTGCCCCCCCACCAGATTACAATAGACAATCGGCAGCGCTGCCTCGGTAAGCCGATCGCGCATAGCTGCTTCGCGTTCCTGCGACTTACCCACATGAAACGGCGAGGCATTGAGATTCAACATCAACTGCGCACCGGCTTCAGCCGCTTGGGCCATGACACCAGGATGCCACATATCCTCACAAATACTGATAGCGCAAGAGACACCCTTGAGGTCAAATACCGTTGCCTCAGTGCCCTCATGAAAATAGCGTACCTCATCAAAAACACTGTAATTAGGTAGGTACTGCTTACGATAAACAGCGCAAATTTTGCCATCATGGATCAAACCGGCACTGTTATATTGCCCCTCCCCTGTGACCTCTGGATAACCCACCAACATCGCAATGCCCATGACCGGCATTAGCCTGTCCAGCCCATCCAGCACCCGGCGTTGTAACCCAGGGCGCAGCAATAGGTCTTCTGGCGGATACCCCGTCAGAGCCAACTCAGGAAATAACACCAGGTCAGCGCGCAACTCATCGCGAGCCTGTTCAGCAATAGAAATAATTTTAGAGACATTATTGGCAACATCCCCCACCAGAAAATTCTGTTGGGCAATCGCAATACGCAGAGATTCAGGCATAGGGACCAAGCGGGTTAGCGTTTACTAAACGGAAGTGAACGAACGCTATCACTCCTCAACCAGATTATCAGACAATACCCGGATGATAACCAAAGTGGCACAAAAAAGCGTCACTGTTTTCAACCAGAAAGCAGTGGCGCTTTTTAATGAAGCAACAAGATAAATGACCCTACATGACTTCCAGCATCTTGCTCCCCATCTCGGCAGGCGAACGCACCACTGCAACACCGGCAGTTTCAAGTGCCTTAAACTTCTCTTCCGCCGTGCCCTTGCCACCGGCAATAATCGCGCCAGCATGGCCCATGCGTTTACCCGGCGGAGCGGTGACGCCAGCGATGTAGGCAACCACCGGTTTGGTAACGAACTCTTTAATATATTCAGCAGCGGCTTCTTCTGCCGTACCACCGATCTCGCCTACCATGACGATACCTTCGGTTTGCGGGTCGTTTTGAAACAGTTCGAGGCAGTCGATAAAATCAGTGCCCTGAATCGGATCACCACCAATGCCAATGCAGGTGCTTTGCCCCAGACCATTATTAGTGGTTTGAAACACCGCTTCATAGGTCAAGGTGCCGGAACGGGAAACAATACCGATCTTGCCTGGTTTGTGGATTATCCCTGGCATAATGCCAATTTTACATTCGCCCGGCGTAATCAAACCTGGGCAATTCGGCCCGATCAGGCGTGAATCACTCCCTTCTAAGGCATATTTCACTTTCAACATATCCTGTACCGGAATGCCCTCGGTGATGCAGGCGATCACCGCAATACCGGCATCGGCCGCTTCCAGAATCGCATCGGCTGCAAAGGCCGCTGGCACGTAGATCATGGTGGCGTCAGCGCCTGTCTCTTTTACTGCATCGGCAACGGTATCGAACACGGGCAGGTCAAGATGTGATTGCCCCCCCTTGCCCGGTGTCACGCCACCGACCATTTTTGTCCCGTAAGCAATCGCCTGTTCAGAATGGTAAGTACCCTGCCTGCCAGTGAACCCCTGACAGATAACCTGGGTGTCTTTATTAATCAGTACTGACATCTTAGTGACCTCCCCTGGACGCAGCGACAACCTTGTGCGCCGCTTCAGTCAAATCAGCGGCACTGGTAATGGCCAGTCCACTGTTATCCAACAAGTCACGTCCTTGTTGAGCGTTGGTACCTTCAAGCCGCACCACCACCGGAATTTGTACACCTACCTCTTTCACCGCCGCAATAATGCCTTCGGCAATCAAATTACAGCGGACAATACCCCCAAAGATATTCACTAAGACTGCTTTAACTTTGGCATCCGCCAAAATCAGTTTGAAGGCCTCGGCGACCTTTTCAGCCGTGGTGCCACCCCCCACATCCAAAAAGTTGGCTGGGTTACCACCATTGAGTTTGATCAAATCCATGGTTGCCATGGCCAGACCCGCACCATTGACCATACAACCGATTTCACCATCCAGGGTGACATAATTGAGGCCATGCTGTTCGGCTTCGTGCTCGGTGGGATCTTCCTGCGAGGCATCTTGCATTTCAGCCAGTACCTTCTGTCGATACAGGGCGCTGCCATCGATGCCCATCTTGCCGTCCAGCGCCACCACATCACCCTGCTTAGTCACCACCAGAGGGTTGATCTCCACCAGGCTGGCATCTTTCTCAACAAACATTTTATAAAGCCCCATCAGCAGCTTGGTCACCTGCCCGGCCAAACTGCCTGGCAAGCCCATGCCAAAACTGATTTGACGGCACTGATATGGCATCAGGCCGGTAACGGGGTCTACAGCCACCTTGATCAGCGCGTCAGGCTGACTCTCCGCCACCTCTTCGATATCCATGCCACCCATGGCCGAGGCCATAATGACAATACGCTCAGAGGCACGATCTACCATCAGGCTGACATACAGCTCTTTGTCGATATCACACAGGGATTCAATAAAAACA
>JAJRWO010000325.1 GCA_024276775.1 Gammaproteobacteria bacterium
AACCCACGCGATTTTCCGGCCGGGTCGAAAGTTTGATAATAACCTCGTTAAAACCAAAATCGGCATACACGTCATACAACAGATCGATAAAGGCCGAGACCTCGCTCTGAATTTGGTCTTCGGTACAAAAAATATGGGCATCGTCCTGAACAAAATTACGCACCCGCATCAAACCATGCAGTGTGCCCGATGGTTCGTTACGGTGACAGGAACCAAATTCAGCCATGCGTAGCGGCAGATCGCGGTAACTGTGCAGGCCATGATTATAAATCTGGACATGACAAGGACAGTTCATCGGTTTGACCGCATAATCACGATTTTCAGAGTGGGTGGTAAACATCATATCCTGAAACTTATCCCAATGACCGGACCTCTCCCACAAAGCACGATCCACTAGCTGAGGCGTTTTCACTTCCTGGTAATCATGCTGGCGCAGCTTCTGGCGGATATACTGCTCCACCTCCTGGTAGATCTTCCAGCCATTGTCGTGCCAAAACACCATGCCCGGCGCTTCTTCCTGACTGTGAAACAGATCCAGTTGCTTACCTAGCTTACGGTGATCGCGTTTACCCGCCTCTTCCAGGCGATGTAAATAGGCCTTCAAATCCTTCTTGTTTGCCCACGCGGTGCCATACACACGCTGCAACATTTCATTTTTAGCATCACCGCGCCAATAAGCACCAGCCAGCTTCATCAGTTTGAAGTATTTAAGTTTGCCGGTAGATGGCACATGAGGGCCACGACACAGGTCGATAAAGTCGCCCTGTCTATATAGAGACAATTCCTCGTTAGTAGGGATGCTTTCAATAATCTCTGCCTTATAAGTCTCGCCCATATCACGGAAGAATTTAATTGCCTCATCACGCTGCATGAGCGAACGTTCAATCGGAATGTCCTGCTTTACCAGCGCTTTCATCTTATTTTCAATAACGCTTAAATCATCAGAGCTAAAGCCATTTTTATAGGCGAAATCATAATAGAAGCCATCATCAATCACGGGGCCAATGGTGACCTGGACATCAGGAAAAATCTGCTTGACAGCCTGGGCCATCAAATGCGCCATCGAGTGGCGAATGACCTCTAGCCCCGCGTCATCACGCTCGGTAACAATTGCCAGCGCTACATCACGATCAATCAGAAATGATGCATCAACCAATTCGCCATTGACCTTGCCTGCCAGCGTAGCCTTAGCCAGACCAGGGCCAATATCAGCCGCCACCGCAATGACAGTGATGGCCTGGTCAAATTTACGTTCGCTCCCATCGGGCAAAGTCACCACTGGCATCGTTTTAAATCCTGTTTTTTGAATGATTGGCTTAGAAATGAAAATAATATAACGTTTGCAAATGGCATTCTGACTTAAAAAAGTGAGCGTTTTCCGGTTGAAAAATGTCCAAAGAGGCACTGAAGCTAGAGATACCGGTTACCGATGTTATATGACTCCCACTCCTTCAAATACTAGAAAAATCATGGGGGTCACTGAAGCCTGTTCAAACGTTTGCATATCCTTTTCACGCCCAACCACCAATGGCCCAAATTATTAATCCATAATGTCTATTCAGACGGTTAAATACTAAAGGCAGCAAATTATACATCAATCACTTAGAAGCGGATAGCGCGAGCCTTGGCCAATACAAAATAAGCAGAAACTGGAACCTGTTTTACTCATGAATGATCTTGTTCACCCCTTACTGACCGATCCAATCCAGTAATTCCCGCTTTAAATCAGAAACCACATCCAAGTGTAAATTTGCAACATCATGGCAACAGCCAGGATCTTGCTCAAGGTCATATAAGGCATATTCCACACCATTAACCAATGGAAAATAGACCAACTTCCATTTGCCACGCCGAATCATTCGATCACGCGCTTGATTAACCAAGTCCAGGCAGTCTTTTTTAATGGTAATTTCACCACTATCTTCCGAGACATCAAGCAAGTCCAGCACACCAGGATACGCCTGATGTTTAGACTGCTGGCCGGGCGGTTTGACAAGCCAGTCACCTGTCTCGGAATAAGCGGCTAAATCGTAATCTAACTGTTCATCATCTAAATACGGTTTTAGCGACACACCATCCATTGCACTTGGCTGGTCTATCCCGCACAAATCACATATGGTGGGAAACAGGTCAACCGTGCGAACCACCCGCGAATCCAACCCTGAGTAACCATTTCTCGGATCAACAATGACTAAAGGCACTCGTGGACTGGCCTCACCCACCGCACTATTACCTTGACCCCAGGTATCGTGTTCAAACAATTCCATACCATGATCACTATAAATCACTAGAACCGTATTGTTCTCGATACCACAGGCACGCAGATGATGGACAATATCACGTACTTCATCATCAAAACGTCGTACACATGCATCATAAAGATCATTAATCTGATCCAAATCAAAAGCCTCTTTTGGCTCCCTCTGGCTACGAATTATATCAAAGGGGTCAACCAGGCGAGCCATTGCAAACTTAGATTCACCACTATACTCAGGGTCAGAATAGCGAGAATAGTAAGGGTACTCACTTCCAAATGGCGGATGGGCTGTTGCCATGAATAAATCAAGAAAAAAAGGTTTGTCCTTCCCCGTCAGGCAAGAAATTTTACTCCTGGCGCGTTGCCCCAAATGGGCTGTGAGAGGGACTCCCGCCAAATAATAAATCTCAGGCAGAAAAAAACGGCCAAAACGATTGTGAGTAAATAACGACAAAAATAAGCGAATGTCTTTAGGTCCTTGACGAATCAGATACTTCAAATTCCATTGATCAGAAGGGAGGTCACACTCATCGAAACCAAGTTTAAACTTACCCAAATCACTGCCTGCCCAGTCGCTGACTGCGACCGTCTCATAGCCATGGTCGGACAATAAACTAGGCAATGTTGTGATGTTCTCATCCAAATCCTTGCTGGATGCAAAATTGGTTCGAATGCCGTGGTGATGCGGCCAAAGCCCCGTTAGAAAAGACAACAGACTCGGGGCCGTGCGGGCTTGAGGAGTATAACAATTGACAAACATCCGGCCACGCTTAATCAACGCATCAATAAAGGGGGAAGTATCACGGTGATGCCCAGTAACACCGAATCGATCAACCCGCAAAGTATCACAACCAATCATGACAATATTTGGCAAGTGGCCTGAAACTTGACTGGATTTCTGATGCGGCACCCATTCAGGCCAAACGGAAAACAAATACGGCACCAATAGCAACCCAAAAACACTCCATTCTGCCCAGTCAGTTTCTGCTAATGATAAACCAGGAACAAATAGTTTCATTAACAAAGGCAATAAAACAACCAGCCACAAAAATAATTCAACCCAGCGTAGAATGGTCACTGACAGATAGCGCCTTAATCGATAAAACCGGCTAGGCATATAATTTGATGACATCACTATGCTGCTGGGAATATGCAATAAATGCTTACAGAACTGCAAACTAATGACAAGGACAACTACCGTCACTTCAGCACACAACACTCCGACCCAGCCCAGGTTCCAGCCATTTACGCTACACCAGACACCATAAGTAAAACCACCCACCCAAGCTAACCAAGTGATGACAACAAAGACCCACACAACCAACCGCAGCATAGCAAACACAGAATACAGGCGATATTTCTTCCATATTTCAGCTTTTATCTGTGGTCCCGTGCGAGAAAAACTTAAAAGGGACTTAATGGTTAATAAGGTTGCGCCCACTAGGCCCAATCCTATCCCAATCAAAAACGAAATACTGGCCACTATGACAGCCCTCGCCTATCCAGCCTTTTTCGCCAGGCAGTAAAATGTCCAACTATCTCACCCAGTGTGGCAGCAGTACGAACCAGATAAAAGCGAACCTTAGGCCAATACAGGGAAACACCCACCCACCACATGTATGAAAACAACTTTCGCCAAAGATATTTTGGTACTATTCCGGGCTGAGCCCCCTTAATCTGGGTAACAGAACGAGACCGCTGATAGCTTTTACGCAAGACATACCAGAGCGTAAACCTTTCAACATCCACATAATGATATTGAAGAATTTTCGGCATATAACGCAATATTTCTCCAGCCCGCAGCGCCCTGGCAACAAACTCACTATCTTCACCGCCACCCAAATCGTGCCCCTTCGGCCCCAAGTCTTCTGAAAACAACCCAATTCGCTCAAACACTTCAGATCGAACGACCAAATTCCCCCCCCCGGCCAATGGTCCCGTCTCGAGGCTGATTTCTTTTTCTTGCTGCCCTTGATCATAGCGAGGAACGGGTAAAGGGTAGACAGCAAACTCGCCTGATTCATGCGCCCATACTGGCTCACTCCCGTCCCAGTCAGGTAGGATCCGACCACAAAACATTGAATTATTGGGATGATCTAAAGCTGCTCTTTCGACTGAAACAAGGAAGTTGGCATCCACTCGATGATCATCATCAACCAAAGTCACAATCATGCCAGGTTCAAGTAAGCCAATAGCATGATTCAAGGCGAACACCTTTCCTGGCCGCAGTTCTTCAACCCAGGATAAAGCAATGCCCTGCCCCTGCAATGATCCCTGCATCGCCGCCAAAACAGATAATGTGTTATCACTACAGGCGTTGGCCACCACGCGTAACTCTAATGACATCTGTTCTGGACGCCGTGCGCAACAAAGTGAATCAATCACATTCGCAAGCAAAGGTGCACGATTATGGGTGCAAATCATAATACATAGTTTAGAACCCACGCTAAAAAACCTTTTGAACAATCAGTTTGGAAAACAATATATGCGACTCAGGCTAATATCACTTTGACTCATTTAACCGTCAGATCTCCATCTGAGAATTCGACCCCAGATGCACCCAAGAGCATACGCCCCATTCATCCCTTGCCGCAAAGTCTGCTTGCCCGTCACAAAAAGTGCGGCAGCCTTGCCCCACTCTTTAAATAATTTAGACATCATAAACATGGGAACACCGCACAACTCACGTTGATAATCCCCTGTTTGAAACTGGCCAAATTTACGCCCAGCAACAAAATGCAGCTTTAAAAAATACAAGCGTTTTAAACGCCAATCATCTACAAAATGATCAACAGCCATATCAGGACGGTAGCGAATTCTGTATTCTCCCTCAAGGAGCGCCCAAAACATGACAGCATCAGACCCCCCGCCGACTTGGTTACCCTTGCGATTGTAGCGAAAATCAAACCTGAGCCCTGGGTTTTTTTTGAAAATTTCTGTTTTATAAGCCACATTTGCTGTCCAAATTGGTGTTGAGCGATCTGTGATCCAAAATGACTCCATACCATGGGCAACTTCTGCCAAAAATCCCAAAAACTCATCCCCAAGCCATTGAGGCCGCTGACCAGGCTGAAACAGAACATTTACACGCCCTCCCGCACAATCGGCCTGTTCGTTTTCAATAGCATCAACAGCTCCCGCCAGCAATCCCGGCAATGGAATTTCATCATCATCAATAAATACCAATATTTCACTATTCAGAGATTCCTCAATTGCACGGTTTCGAGCATAAGGTATTCCCTGAACAGGCTCATGTACGTAGCGGATTGGCACACCAGACTCACTGACAAGACTCATAACCACATCATGTGTGTTATCCGTACTATTGTTATCTATGACAAGAATTTCAAAAGGGATAGGACATTCTTGCTGCCTCATGATTGGCAACAGTTTCTTTAGCCGATCAGCCCGATTGTATGAACATAATGCAAAGGTTAATTTAGTCATTATTTTTAGCCTGGGACTTACTTAGTTTAGAGTGGATAAGTTTATGAAGCGTATAAGGCAGCAGAACAGACGGCAGGAAGTATTTCAAGTATCTGAGTTTTATGTAACCGGAAAAACACACCCTGCGAAACAAACCCCTTGCGGTTTTTAGGTCAGACTTCCAATAGTGCTCCAACGCTGATTTCATTAAATTGCCATCAACGAGTTCACAAATCTTTTTCTTCCCCATTAACTTAACAATTTCTGGGTGAAGACGTAAAAATGTACGCTTTACATTCCATCGGTTAATGGCCACGCGGCACGTTTTTTTTGTCGCTTGTACGCCTTCATGATGACGGTAATAAGCCAGTACCTCCGGCACTCTGCAAATCTTTTTGAACGATGCTATTTTCAGCCAAAGCAAATAGTCTTCTGAGGGCGAAAACCGTTCATCAAACCCCCCTGCCGACATGATTTCCGCTTTACGAGCAAGTACAGCATGGATAGGCCAGCGACAACCACCTAATAAAATTTCTATTTTTTCCGCTACTTCATAATCTGGCGGCACGAATGGTTCACTTCTCTTACCTTGTAAACCTATATTTTGCCAACCACAATATGCAAGAACGCTCTCTTTATCTCTGGTAAGCGCATCTAATAAATGCTCTATGAGTGTTGGTTCCCATGTATCGTCCGCATCTAGAAAGGCAACATACTCACCCCGAGCTAATGCAAGACCATGGTTTCGGGCAGCGCATACCCCCCGATTGCTTTGCTTTACATAACTTAGTTTTTCACTACCCAGACCATTGACAAGCTTAGCAGACGCATCCGTAGAACCATCATCAATGATGATCAACTCAAAATCATGATAGCTTTGCGCCAAAACGGACTCGATGCTTTCGGTAATCGTCATTGCGGCATTAAAACAAGGCATAATAACCGATACTCGCCCAGAGACACATTCCAGCATATCCCTAAGCCCCCCTCGTCATTACACGGCGAGTCATATAGCGCATCATTTTCGGCCAGCTTACGTTGTTATCAGCAAAAATCAGTTTTCTCGCAAATGTTGACACGTTATCACTGCCAAATACGGTGATTCGTCTAACTTGTAACTTGTCTTCCTCCGGCCGGTACCAACCGCTTCGGGTAATACACGCACTACGAAAGCCAACCTGTTTCACTGTTTCAATAATGCTGTTATTAAAATGCCCATAAGGGTAAGCAAAACTCTCAACTGATTTCGATAAAATATTTTCCAGGTCTTGCTTTGAACCGTAAATTTCATCTTGGATAGATTGGGGTGACTGTTGAATGAGATCACAGTGAGTACGGCTGTGCGCGCCAACCTCCATACCCATTTCATCAAGAGCCTTGAGTTCAGCTTGACTCATCATCGGCAACACCTGCTCACTACCTTTGGCCCATGAACTTACCGCGCCAACCTCATTGCTAACCACATACCAGGTGGCTGAAAGACCTCGTTCATACATCAATTTTGCAGCATTCATATTATTGGCGTAGCCATCATCGAAAGTAATGACAACACCCGATAACGGGCAGTCCGAATCAAGCAATCGTCCAACAGGAAATACACCGATAGAGCGATCAACAAGATAATCTAACTGGGCCGTAAAATCTGCTAACGTAACCTCCCAAGGCCATGTTGCATGCTGGGCCTCGGTGATCGAGTGGTACATTAGCACCACGATCCCTTTAGGGACCCCATTGCCAACCATTGCCTGAGTAATAGGATCAAGCTTCATTATATAAATTCAGTATTTCCATTGCTGCATTTCTTCAGCAACGATAGATTTGAGGCGTCGCCTTTCAAAAAAACCAAGTTTGCTATCATCCACAGAGTTCCAGTTCACCTTGCTTCTATTCACAAAATCATCAGTAATATTATCAATATTGATATAACCTCTTATCTGCTGAATCACTGATGAACGATCAACTAAATCTTCATAGCGTATTTTCAAACCAAACTCGCACAGACGAAACTCCTGGGCCAAATCTCGCCAGATCCCACCAAAATATTCAATTGGATCGCGGCCAGGTGGCAGATCCATCCACTTTCTTTGTTTGATCGAACTAACACAATCAAAGGGGTGGCGAACGAGAAAAATAAACAGCGCTTCTGGGTAAAGCATTTTGAGGAACGTTGCCGTTTGAACGTCTGCCAATACTTCTTTCACGCCCCAGCGGCTAAAGCCATTATTCACAGCCGGATCTCGATAAATAGTATTAATAGCCGTCTTGATTGCCCGGTAGATATTATCTTCATCTGAATTCATGCAAGCTATCCACTCATCCTCGCCCAAAGAAGCACTAATATATCGCTGAAATTGATCGGCCCCGTTGCCACCATAGCCATATTTAAAGCGCTGCCCACCAGGGCCAAGCATTTGTTGGTAACGCACAAATGCATTAGAGAAATCACTCAATGCTCCGCCGGACTCACCCCAAACGATGATTTTTTTGGACGAACAAAGCAAACGCTGTACAAGCGTACTGCCCGATCGCCAGCCCGCAGAAAAAATAAAAACAGGGGCATTTATTTTATCATCTATTACCAAAAAAATTTATCCAATATACTTTTCAAAACCATAACAACCCACCTAAAATTAAGACATTTTACGCTTTATAAAACCATACCAACGCTCTCTTTCCAGTCGTAATGCAGTAATAGGGAGTATAACAACTGACGCCACATACCCCGCCCCTCCGACACAAGACAATCCAAAAAAATAGGTTATCGAGTCCGTACCAATACCAAATCTATACATCAAAAAATCCATTAGGTACATAGCAAAAAACATAACCAAACAAGGCAACAAAGCAGGCCCCATCTCCTTTAAAAAGTACTGCCGGCGCACTTTTAAAACTCGTGAGGTCAAACCCGTAAGCCTGAATGCGTGATAAGCAAACACCAACACAATTCCATAGGCAATCATATCCATACCGTATGGCAACATAAATGCGACCGACACAATCAATAACAACAATACCTCGATTGAGATAAGCAATTGACGACCTACATTTTTTGTTCCTTCGGCAACGGCACCACTAGGATTTATCATGCAGCGAAACACACCTGTTAATGCCAAAATCTGTAACACAGGAATAGCATCAGCCCAATGTAAGCCAAAAACATTAAGGATAAACGACTCTGCCAGCCACCAAAGGCCAATGTAAAATGGTAACGTATAAAACGTGACTATGAATAAAGAACGTCCGTAATAATACCTGACGGCCGCCATATCATCGATACTACTGGCAACCTGTCTAAATAACGGTTGATTAACCGCCCCACCAACGACCTCCATCGGCATAGCACTTAAGCTAAATCCCTTGTTAAATAAACCAAGCGCAGCCGCTCCCATCCACTTGCTTATTATAAAATTAACACTTTGCTGCCGGAGATAAGCCACAATATCGTTGAGTGAAACCTTGATCCCAAAACTCGAATGTTTCTTTAAAATTGGCAAGTCCAGAGCCATCACTGGCAGCCAACTTGAGCGCCAAGTCAAAAATAAAATATTAGTCAGCGTCCCAATCAAACCACCCAAAACAAGACTCCAGACACCATAACCAGACAACGCCATAATGACTGACGAAGAGCCACCAGCAAACATACTGAAAATACGCCCTTGGGTAATTACTTTGAAATTCATAGCCCGCTGTAATACAGCATTTGGCATTCCCAAAAATGGCTTCAACAAAAAGCCCACGGCTGAAACCTTGATCAAATCAGCAAGTACTGGATCATCAAACCACATAGCGATAATATCGCTGAGAAAATAGAAGCTGAGAAAAAA
>JAJRWO010000326.1 GCA_024276775.1 Gammaproteobacteria bacterium
TCACCATCGGCACCCGCTCTGTTAATGGCATACATGGGATTATGCGGGTTGTTGCCCGTATCATTATCAGAGCGTGCCGGGATCACCGCACCATTGACCCCAGCATGGGTGGACAACGATGTCCGCTCCAGAATGCCGCGCAAAAAAGCACTGTCAGAGTGAAACGCCAAACCCAGGTCAGTATTAATAAAGTCGCGCGTGCCGCTATCTGGGTTGGCGATGAATGGCGCCATATCACCCGGCAGACCCAATTTATTGTAGCCCGCTGTCGAAAGAAAATCGAGCTGTCCGCCCTGCTGACCCACCAATACATTTGAGCCGCTGATATTGGCACCACCGGCCAGATCAAAACAGATAAATGGGATTTTACCGGCCCCCTGCGCAGTAATACCGCAGCTGCCCTTCAAACTTTCAAGATCAGCCGACAGAGCCGCCTGGGCGGTACGTGGATTGGCAAACAAACTAAAAATTGTCGGCGCCATGGCAAGCCCCAGCCCTGCTGTTAACCCTTGGGCAAGAAAGTCACGCCGTGTGACTGGCCGTTTGTGATGGGTATGCAACAGCGGCGCATCGGCTGACAGTATTTTGGATTTTTTCGACATTATCTTTTCACCCTTTACTGAATTAACATCACGGCACTGCCGAGCAAGGCGGCACAACTGGCCTTAACCACCACCTCAGTACGACCTGCGGCACAATTGCCGGCGCAGGCAGTCAATCGGGTAATCAATGCGTTGAGTTCGGATGTCATGTCTACAGCCCGTGGCTGACTGTTGATTCCGTTGCCAGCAATATTGTTTAACAATGGTGTTATTATCTGACCTCTGCCGTTAGCATCAAAGGCTGAATTGGCTGCTGCACTAAAATCAAAGCCCGGAAAATAACGGGCACGCAAATCGGTGTCATTGACCAGGGCATTACAGTATTCAATCGCTAGCTGGGAGATTGCCACCTGATGAGCAGATAAAAAACCATCAAACGACGCCACTGTCGGCAACTGCTGTTTAACCATTTCATACGTGGACTGAACATCAGCCTGTGTCGTTGCAACACCTGTCACCTCGGCCATGGAGGCATTTATCTCAGCAAAAATGCGCAGGCCAATATCTGCTTTAGGCTCGCTGCTTGCTGATGGCGCAGGCGGCAAGGGTTGTGACTCAACATAGACATTGGTTTTATCTGCCAGCGTTTCAAAGCTGAGAAAAAACTCATCCGCAGCAAAACCCTTTTCCAGCGGAATGATCGTCCCCAGTTCAGACAGCAACTGAGCCTTGGCATTAAATTGTTCACTTTGAACAAACGTGCCACTGCTAATCGTTGTATTCAGATTGACATAGGCCTGACCCACCACTGACTCTTTGCCATTAATACCTATCCGCATGCCGGCAATATTAAAACTGTCTGGCTCTACTTCAGTATCCAGGCTGATAAACATGGGCCGACTAAACAGATAGCTGTAACTATCAAACTGACTGACTTCAAACAAGATATAACTTTCAGGCACATCGACAAGATGACTCACACTGAACAGCAGAAAAAACTTTTCGCCTACCCCAGCTTCGAAGTTCTTCTGAATCTGTGTCAGGGTCAAGGCACGGTTGTGCACGGCCACTAACCGCAGCTTACCCTGCCAAGGGTAGTCATTGGTTACTTCATTACCCAGCACAAAAGCAAAGGTTTCATCCCAGTCATTCAGGTTACCTGGCTGCTGGCCGTCCAGATCATCAGTAAACACACCATTAACAAAGATGCTACGGCCATTCACAGGGTCATAGGTAATGACCACATGCTGTTCGCTGGCTTGCAAATCCTCATCAGCATCCGCGCTAGATAGGCCGGGCTCACCATTGGCATCGGTGTTACTACTACGATTTAAAAAATTATAACTATACAAGGTTTGCCCCAGAGTGAAATTTCGCTCATCAACGCCTGCGGAATAACTGATAATACGCGCCGGGCCTTCTTGGTTAACATTGGCTGGTACCACCCAGGCCTCGATGGAGTATTCACCCGAGGCTTTAATAAAATCGCTGAGTTTTTGACTGTCGCTAGTGCTGCCCTGTGCCTTGCTATTGATAAAGTCCACACCCCAACCACCCACCCATTTGTAATCAACACCTTCCGTACCCAATAGTTGCAAATGCAAGGCTGGAGAGATCCCGCTGACATCATAAATGGTACTGCCACTGCCTTGTTTAAATTCGTACAGAGCAATGACATTATCTTCAGAGCGACTGCCACCACTGGCAATATTGCCATCCGCCAGGGTTAACGCCTTGCTCAGAACCAATTGTGAATCAATCTGTGTCAGCGCAATGCCGTTGGAAAACTCAATAACGGCCTGTTCAAGCTCGTCAGCATTGGCTTGACAGTCATCCCAGCAATTATGGAATTCATTACGCAAACGAACCACTATTCTGGAATTGGCCGGTGTCTCCAAATCGAGTTTGCCACTGGTTTTAAGTGCATCATAAGCAGCATTAATATCAGCACTTGAAAAATAAGGCGCCTGTGGAATTTGCGCCGACTCGGCATGACAATCGGCACAGTACTGCACTAACAAGGGATAAACAGTGTTTGAAAATAAACCGCTGTCAGCGGGAAAGCTTTTACTATCCGCCGCATCTTTAACCAGCGGCGCCAACAGCACAATCTGCTTGCCAAGACCATCGCCACCATCCCCCAGCCAGTTTTCAATATAGGCTGTCATGATCACGGCGCAGGCAGTGCTACTTGCCTCCCAACAGCTATGCCCACCTGCCACCTTACTCACCAAGCGTGAATCCGCGGGGGTGTCTAAATCAACAACACTTAGCGCATCATTATAGGCCAGGTTAATATCATCACTGCGCACAAAGGTGGGTGACTGACCATTACTGCCGTGGCAGTTGCCACACTTGCCTACCAGGTTATCCCACAGGTTGGTTTTGAAACTCTGTACATCAATGGTTGCTGGCTCTGGGCCGCTATAATTTCCAAGGCTGGTATCTTCAGCGGTAATATCCGGTTCCAAAGGAATGTTGTCACAAGCCATCAACAACAAGCTAAACCAAACAAGCAATAAAGTGCGCATAAACTGATTCATCTTAATCGCCCTTGCAATAGTCTGCGGTTTCAGCAAACACCTGTTTCAGGTTGTAGTTACTGGCTTTAAACGAACTCACCACCAGCCCGAACTGAGCTAAATCCGTATCAACAGGGTCACGCAGGCAAACCGTTTTGAATACCTTTTTAACTTGGCAACTGGCAAAGGCCTCGGAATTGGCCAGTTCAATGCCCATCGACTTGGCTCCGTTACCCCTGGCAGCCAACCCTTGAACTTGAGTATCCCAACCCAGCACAGCATTAGGACCATTACGCCAGTAGTTATCCCAACCATCATCGGGGGTCACATAGCCATATTTAAAATTATTGGCATTGATGTGATATTTTTTCTTCACCCGTGTGCCAGTATCGGGGTCAGTCATCGCCACATCGTTATAGCTTAAGCGGCCATTTTCAGCCTCAGGATCAATTTCACTATCATATTCAAAGTCATAATAGGCATAAGCCTGACTGAATGGGTCCATGCCAGCATGGCAACCAAGACAGGCATTAAGAAAAATACGGCTATCACCGCCAGGACTGCGGGAAATATCCTGACGAATCCGATCGGCTGCGCGGCTTGCGTCTTTGATTTGTTCAAGATCAGTACAAAGATGATTAAGAACAGTAAAGCGAAACATGGCGCGGTTAGTCCCATCAACAAAAAAAGCCTTGGCCGCCGCACGGGTTGTCATCACCCCGGCGGTGGCCGCTGCCGTCAACCCCGTCACCGATGATTGTGTCTGCCGTACCAAACCACTTAATAAATTGACAGCATTTTTTTCCATCGCCTCGTAATGATCATTGTTGCTATTTGAATAGGCCGGTAAAGCCAAGCTGTTATCGCCGACATAAATTATGTCAGCAGACAGTATTTGGCGAAAGTCTATGTCATCACGCACCATGCCAATAACAGTGGCACTGTAGTCATTCAATGGCGCAAACACCGTTTGCTCTTCATTGGTCCAGGGACTCACTAGATTTTTCAAGGTCACACTGTAAAAGGCCGGGTGCTGCATGGCCGTATAGGCCGCCGAAACGGCATCGCCAGCATCAATATCTGCGACCATGCTTGCTAGGGTTTCTTCATTAGCAGGCACCCCGGCAATCCGATCGTGAATCCGTTTTGCCTGGTCACGACCGTCCGCCTGCGCCGACAAACTAATAATAAAAGAAGCGAGAAAAAAATATTTTAAATACAGTGCCATCATTCGTAACAACTAAGGGTTAAAAAGACATTTACATCTATCATGCACCCGTATTCTATACCAAAGGGCTGCCCTGATGTGTTACATAAATCACACAAAAAAATTAACCACCAACAGCCGTCGCTGATTGGCGACAAATAAATTCAATGTGAAACTGTTCAAACTTTATTGACGCCATAACTTATAATACCCACCTTTTGAATGCGTAATACGGTATTGATCCAGGATTTACAATGAGTTTCAGAATTTTCAGAAGTAAACAACATAAACATGTCGTGGTGATTTTTGTTCTTTGCCTAAGCAGCCTGTTATCGGGCTGTTTTAATCAAGCACAACAACAAGACGACCCCATTGCAGTATTGCTGGATTACCCTATCGCCTACATCAAACGCCCCATACCATTAGACGACGAGGAGGAGGAGGAGGAGCCAAGACAAACCAACCTGCTTGACCTGGCAATTTTCAATCCCGGTGCCGATCTCTTTCTACGTGACCGCGCCTCACCCAGCGCACCAGAGAAAAATATTAGCTTTCGCTTTACTAACGGCCAAGGTGATATAAAAGACCTTGAAAGGAGTCCAGATGGCAGCAAATTAATTTTTTCCATGCGAGCAGCCGAGATGGAAAACACCGATGAAGACGACCAACCTAGCTGGAATATTTGGCAATATGAAATAGTAACAGACACACTCACACGCATCATTAGTTCTGACATTACTGCCGAGGCGGCTGACGATATTTCACCCGCATACCTACCTGATGGGAAAATTGTTTTTACATCCACACGCCAACGCAATGCCGGAGCGGTTCTGCTTGACGAAGGCAAACCACGTTTCACCGCAGAAACAGAGAGTCGCAACGGCCCTGCTTTTGTATTGCATGTGATGGATGAAGATGGTGCTAACATAAAACAAATTTCATTTAATCAGAGCCACGACATCGATCCGACCGTATCGTCAAATGGTGACATTTTGTTTAGTCGTTGGGACAATATGGGCAGCCGTAATAATATTAGCCTGTATAAAATTAATGCCGACGGTACCGGGCTGGAAATTTTATATGGTGCACACCGCGAGAGCGATCACAGCGATACTTCACCCACTCAATTGACGCAAGCCCGTGAAATGTTAGATGGCAAGATTGCCGCCCGCCTGATTCCCTTCCAAAACACCAATGGCAATGGCAGCTTTGTTGCCATTGATACCGATAATTATCTCGATGCCGAGTTTGTCAAGCAAAATAACACCGTGACTAACGCAGGCTCGGGGCAAACAAATCTGACAGGGCTCAATATCTTAAGCGACAACAGCATCCGTCGCGATGGCTATGTCAGCGCCTTTTACCCTCTTTGGGATAACACTAATCGTGCCCTGATTAGCTGGAGCCCTTGCCGCCTTATTGAAACAACCGCCCATCAAGTAGACACAATAACCCCCTGCACCAACGAACGCTTGGCCGCCGACCCTGTTGCCGCCCCTCCCTTGTATGGCATTTATATCTACGACCTAAACGACAACACCCAACTGCCCATTGTCACACCCGAGGAAGGCTTCATTATTCATGATATGGTGGCCACCGATGAACGACTAAGCTATTCCCTGCCCAGCCCCCCTCTGCTTAACAATGATTTTGCCACTGAAGGTGTTGGCGTACTCGATATTCGCAGTGTTTATGATGTCGATGGTTTTGACACCACCACAAACAGCATTGCCAGTATGGCTGACCCTGCTCAAACCACAGCAGCGCAGCGCCCGGCCCGCTTTCTGCGCATTATCAAGGCCGTGCCTTTGCCGGACCATGACAGCTTGGACATTGATAACAGCGCCTTTGGCCCGGGCAACCAATTGATGCGTGAGATCATTGGTTACGCACCGATTGAGCCAGATGGCTCAGTGAAGGTAAAAGTCCCGGCCAATGTACCACTGGCCATCAGTGTGCTGGATGAAAACGGCCGCCGCATCAGCCCCCGGCATCAAAACTGGTTACAGCTGCATCCCGGTGAAAATAAACAATGCAATGGCTGCCATAACCACAGCAGTGGCATCCCCCACGGCAGTAGCGAAGGCCCTGTCAGTGTTTATGCCGGTGCAGCACAAACCGGCAGCGCCTTTACAAATACAGACGATACGATAAGAGCAGAGCTCAATGAAACCATGGCCCAGACACTGGCGCGCATCAGCTGTAACACTGA
>JAJRWO010000327.1 GCA_024276775.1 Gammaproteobacteria bacterium
AATAAAATGTGTCCATATTTGACTTCAATTTAACAATGGCTCGATGTAAGAGACAGCAGCCAAGTCCAAAAAGTTGCCGCTATTGTAATACAAGCCGCTATCTTTTTTTGTAAATTATTCGTCTAGCAAATCCATTGCATCCTGATGTTCATGATTTGCCACCGCAGGCGGTGCCAAACCAAAATGCTCATAGGCCTTGCGCGTGGCCACCCGACCACGCAGGGTACGCATTATAAACCCCTGTTGAATCAAATAAGGTTCAAGCACATCTTCAATGGTGCCGCGCTCATCACCAATTGCCGCTGCCAAACTATCAACCCCCACCGGGCCACCATCAAATTTTTCCAGGATAGCCAGCAAAAGCTTCCTGTCCATAACATCAAAACCATGGCCATCAACATCCAGTAGATCCAGCGCTCCAGCGGCCACCGCCACAGTAATCCGGCCGTCAGCTTTAACCTCGGCAAAGTCACGCACCCGCCGCAACAGACGGTTGGCGATACGTGGCGTACCACGTGAACGCCGGGCAATCTCATGGGCACCTTCCGCTTCAATTTCAACATTCAGAATCTGACAGGAGCGTTTAACGATAAAGGTCAAGTCAGCGGTGTTATAAAATTCCAGCCGCTGAACAATACCGAAACGATCACGCAGGGGCGAGGTCAGAGAGCCGGCACGCGTGGTTGCCCCCACCAGCGTAAAAGGCGGCAAATCAAGTTTGATCGAACGTGCTGCTGGCCCTTCGCCAATCATAATATCAAGCTGATAGTCCTCCATGGCAGGATAAAGCACCTCCTCTACCACTGGGCTAAGCCGATGAATTTCATCAATAAACAACACGTCGTGCGGTTCCAGATTGGTCAGCAATGCAGCCAGATCACCCGGACGCTCCAACACCGGCCCAGAGGTGTGCTTCATCGCCACCCCCATCTCGTTGGCAATGATATTTGCCAAAGTGGTTTTACCCAACCCCGGTGGGCCAAAAATCAAGGTATGATCCAGTGCCTCACTACGATTTCTAGCGGCCTCAATAAAGACCTCCATCTGCTCACACACAGCGGGCTGACCGACGTAATCGGCCAGTTTTTTCGGTCTAATGGCGCGGTCAATGGCTTCATCATCTTTCGTGGCGACAACGGCGCTGATCAATCGATCGGTTTCAATCATTTTTTCTATTTCCCGAATCTACGCTGCCGCACCTTTCAGGGCCTGACGAATAATCTCTTCACTCGCCAAATCTTCACCTTTCACAGCCCGCACCATACGACTGGCCTCGCTAGGCTTATAACCCAACGACACCAGCGCACTCACCGCATCGCTAATGGGGTCATTAACGGTCACTACTGACGTCACGGAGTCCTGCGGCAAGCTGATCCCGGTAATTTTATCGAGTTTGTCCTTCATCTCGACGATCAATCGTTCGGCCGTTTTTTTGCCAACGCCCGGCAAACGCACCAGACTGGCTACGTCGTTTTCACTAATACAACGGGCAAAGGCCTGCGCCGACATACCGGATAAAATCACCAACCCCATCTTGGCACCAACACCATTGATTTTGATCAAACTACGGAAGAAACTACGTTCTGCCTCGGAACCAAAACCATACAGTAATTGAGCATCTTCACGTACCACCATATGCGTGTGCAGCAACACCTCATCACCGAGTGATGGCAGATTATAAAAAGTGCTCATAGGTGCTTCAACCTCATAACCCACACCATTCACATCCACCAACAACTGTGGCGCACGCTTAATGACCAATTTCCCACGCAGACAACCAATCATGAACTCACCTCTTGCAACTGATTTTTAACATGACCCAGGGTTTCACTGCTGTGACGATGACACAAGGCGCAAGCCAGGGCGTCAGCCGCATCTTCCTGCGGCAAGCCGGGCAGCTTCAAAATTGCCCGTACCATAAATTGCATTTGCGCTTTATCGGCATGCCCCTTACCCACCACGGCTTTTTTTATCTGCGTCGGGGTATATTCAAACACCTCCAGCTCACGGGTCATGCTGGCACAAATGGCAGCACCGCGAGCCTGGCCCAGCTTAAGCGCAGAATCAATATTATTTTTGACAAACACCTTTTCAATCGCCATCTGATCTGGCTGAAATTCAGCCACAATCTCGCTCACACTATCAAAAATAGACTTGAGTCGCTCAGGCAAGGCCTTGCCCTGCACCCGAATACAACCACTAGTGACATAAACAACCTGCCCTTGCACGATTTCAATGACACCAAAACCAGTTATACGGGAACCGGGGTCTATACCAAGGATGCGCAGCGCCATTAAAGCTGTTCCACAAAGTTAACCAAACTGCCTCATCACCTTGTCAGAGAAATAAGTATTGATGTAGACATTGTCCACGTCATCCAATTATATCGACCATCCCGGTGAACAAGACCCAAGACATTATTAAGGCGCTTGCTTTTTACAGCTTGGAATTTCAATGATTTCATCAGTGGGCTGCCAAGCATAAGTAGCTGTCAAGTGTTTTGTCTCATGAGGGTGTGAGTAGTGACGGGGCAAGTCGCATAATCATTATATCATCAAACAAGCTGCCGTCTTTTTTGATATTGATAGGCGGCCCCAAGCAACAAAGTACCTATTAGCATGAATGCAATAACTTTTTCAACAAGTGAAAAATCACTCATATCAAATAAAATTATCTTAACAGCCGCGATAACAAATAAACTAATCGCGATCCAAATAAGGCGCTGGAACCTGGCATTCAAGGTTTGAAATAAAACGACTGTCGCGTGTATCACTAAAGCGATCGATATCACAGGACCAACATTCTGATCCAACCCTGTCTCTATCAGGCTGACATAGGTAACAATAATGGATAAATGAAAAATCCATAGGTGTAATAATTCCTGAATTCAAGTCATAAGTGCATAACCTGTTAATATTTTTTCATTAATCCCTGTTAGCTCCTGAATTCAGGTCTTCCTATTACGCATATCCTGCGAAAATGGGTTAAAATGATGGTGCTCTTGTACTGACAGGCTTATTCGTCACGGGTCAGATAACTCACGGCATTGCTAAACATGTTCCAGCGGGTATCACTCCAGTAGGCATATTCATCAGTGACACTAGCAGCACCGTCAAGGATTACCTCTGACCCCGTCTCATCTGTAAACTCGACAATTGCAGCTGATGCCTGATTACACATTCGGCTGCTAAAGGTCGCCAGCACATCCCAATCAGCCGGGCTGTTCGCATCGCTCTCATCAGTTTCAATCGCTAGTTCATCCATGCTGATAGCTTCGTCTGTCTCCAGTTCGAGAATATTGGCCACGTTAATATCCGTAAACAAAGCATGAATATTGGTGACATCAACCACATCAGCAATCAACCGCATTGGCGAGCAGCCACTGGCCGAAGTGACGCCTATACCGTAACGCCCCGCTTCTGCAAGGCTGTTAGCCAGTGAAGTGCCGCTACCACCAAAGCCCAGGACATTGACCTTGGCACTGATGGCCTTATCAAAAATACTCAATACAACTTCATCAGAAAAAACGTCGCTGCCCAAAATAATCAGTTTTTGCTCGCTCAACATATCGATAACCCCGGCCGGGGTTAGCCAGTCAATAGTTGCCAGTTGATCTGCCGCTATAATCTCTTGGCGGAAAAGTACATCCACTAAACCACGCCTGCCATCCAGCCAGGCAATCTGGCCACCGACCAATAACGGCCGCGTCTGCGGTGTTGCATGCGGACTAATCGCTATTTCTTCACCGGTGGAAATACGATAGGCATAGATATCGTAGCGACCATCGCGAAAATCTTGCCAGGCAATATAATCACCCTCAATCACCGGATAAATCTGCCCCCCATCACGAACAGAAACGGGAATCTCGGTATTGCTTAAAAGGTTGTAGGCATAGATATCGTAATCAACACCATTACGATTATCCTGCCACACGACAAAGTCACCTGATATTTGGGGTCGCCACTGCTGACCTGCCGCAGCACTGATGAGAAAGCGGGTCTCAGTAGACAAACTAAAACCATACAAGTCATCG
>JAJRWO010000036.1 GCA_024276775.1 Gammaproteobacteria bacterium
AGAGCAACGTAAACAAAGAGGAGGAAGAAATAAGAGATTACTTGGTGGTGGAAAGCTCTGTGGGCAACACCACCACGAACACATCCACCGAGCATTCGTTGATCCATAATAAAATTATTCCAATAGTAAAATAAGGGTTATATCTTATTTTTTTGAGTTTCTGTCTTGACTATGGGGTCCACTTTAGTATGGCCAGTTCCAGAGAAAAGTAGTCGACACTGTGAAAGTTGAAAATAGTCGCCATATAATTGCTGGGGGAAAGATTCAACTGTAAGCGCGGCGTGCCTGGTGGAGCACTAGGGACTATGTGGGCTTGTGTCCCTTCCATGACGTGACGATACCCCCTTCAACTTATTAGCCCGGACAATAATCTCTGGTACTGTCTGGGGGCTTGTCAGGTCTGGCGGCAATAGATGTATCCATGAATCGGCTGTATGAGAATTCCAGTTTTCTAAGGTGGTTAACCCGTTGAGGCTCTTTTTGATGGCCGTCTAAGTGTTCTATGAGGGAGCTTGCGCTAAAAGTGTGTAGCCACTTTGAAGGCATAAACAAACAAAAAAGGCCTAGCTGAAACAGCTAAGCCTTTGACTTGTATGGTGCCCAGTCTCGGAATCGAACCAAGGACACGGGGATTTTCAGTCCCCTGCTCTACCGACTGAGCTAACTGGGCATCAAGAAGGTGCGTATTAAACCAATGTGCCTTGTTTTAGTCAAGTTTCTAGATGATTTTTTTAGATTTTTCTTGTGTTTAATGATCATGATACCCTTGCAATCTTGTTATTTTGGCTAACGAATGGCTAAACGAAGGTTTCAAGTGGCTATGAAGTGGTTTTTGGTAGTAATGGCAGTTTTACTGGGGGCGAGTGTTGCTTGGGCGACTGAAGATAAAATGGTTCGCTTTCATCATGATGATATGAAGGGTTGCGTTGCTTGTCATCAGGAGGATAGCAATGCGGAATTGTTTAAAAAGGCGACGTCAACTGCTTGTGTCGAGTGCCATCAGAAAAAAGGTATTCGCACCAATTTTAGTGAGGCATTGAAACAGTTGGAAGCATCGGTTCTTAAGGCCAGGCCAAAGCAGCGAGTTGAGGGCCAGGGGTCGGGTATGACGGTGCCGATTTATTATGATGAAAGCCGTATTGGTGCTGAGCCGAATCCAATGATCCGCATCCCGGCGGGTAAATTTATCCGTGGCACCGATTTTCGCTTGCCCGACGAGGGGCCGCGGCATGAAGTGGTGTTGCCTGAGTATTTGATCGACAAATTTGAGGTCACCAACCTGCAATACAAGACGTTTATCGATGCCACTAGTGGCCGTTCACCCACGCATTTTCGTCATCGTACTTTTCCCAAGGGTAAGGCTGATCATCCGGTGACCTATGTGTCATGGAAGGATGCTAATGCTTATTGTCATTGGGCGGGTAAGCGCTTGCCTGACGATAAAGAGTGGGAAAAAGCAGGCCGAGGAACAACAGGCCAAGTGTTTCCCTGGGGCTCTGAATTCAGTATCGATAAGGCCAATACGCCGGTGCGCTGGGCGGCCATGTATCTGCAAGGTGATACCACGCCAGTGGGGGCGTTTGAGGGTGGTAAGAGTCCTTATGGCCTATACGATATGACTGGCAATGTCTGGGAGTGGACCTCAAGCTGGTATCAACCCTATCCGGGCAACAAGCGCATGACCGAAAATTACGGTGAAAAATATAAGGTGCTTAAGGGCGGTTCTTGGTGGGACTGTTCATTTTATAAGTGCGGTATCTCGGCACCGGTGTTTAATCGCAGTTTTTTTCATCCGCGGACCAAGAATGAGAGTTTTGGTTTTCGTTGTGCCAAGGATGTTGAATAGTGATGTTTACACCTGTTTCTGTACGACTGTTATTGAGTCTGGGGCTGCTGGGTTTAATGGCTTGCAGCGAAGAAAAGCCCGCGGCCCAAATCAAGCCAGCCCCGGTGGGCATGGTGCTGATTCCTGCGGCTGAGTTTCTGATGGGCAGTGATGAGGTGGATGTCGATGGCAAGCAAGAGGAATTTGGTTTTCGTAAACCCATGTATCTGGATGAGCACCCCAAGCATGTGGTGAGTCTCAACGCCTTTTATATTGATCAATATGAAGTCAGTAATGGTGACTATAAACGCTTTGTGATTGAAAATTCTGTGGCGCCACCACCGCCCTGGATACAGAGTGGTTATAATGCCACTGAGCACCGTTTGGCAACGCTGCCGCTGGATAAGTTGCGTCAGGTGGCGGTGGATTATTTTTTGCTGGATATGGATACCACTGCAATGCAGCGACCACCGTTACTGCAAGCGTTGAAAAAGATCCAGGCTCAGCGCGATGGCTTGCCAGCCACGGCCATGAGCTGGTATGACGCCGCCAGTTATTGTCGTTGGTTGGGCAAACGCCTGCCGGGCGAGGCAGAGTGGGAAAAGGCCGCCCGTGGTACGGATGGGCGTCGTTATCCCTGGGGTGATGAATGGGATCAGAGTAAGGCCAATGTCGGTGATAATGATGCGGGTATTACGGTTGCGATGGGCAGTTATCCCGATGACGAGTCAGTCTACGGTGTGTTTGATATGGGCGGTAATGTGTCAGAGTGGGTCAAGGATTGGTACCATCCTTACCCGGGGGCGGGGTATCAGAGTGAATTTTATGGTGACATCCACAAGCTGGTGAAGGGCGGCGGAGCGGGTGTTGGTCATTATGCCTTGAGTTATTTTTATCGTTCCTCGCGGCGCGGTCAGACTGATCCATCGACAGTGAGTGTGGATGTGGGTTTTCGTTGTGCCAAGAGTGTTGAGTATCAATAAAAAAGCCCCGATGTTCGGGGCTTTTTTGCGCGCGCCTTACAACTGCTTCTTTATATTTTTTTGCATTAGGTTATACGCAGCAACTCTATGGTTTGAGTGGTGGCGCTGCAAGTGAAATTATTGCGAGGGTGGTACAAATTCTGCGGGTGTTGTGCTACCGCCTTCATAAAGAAATTTTTTCATCTCTTCACGTAAAAATTCCTGTGCCTTGGGGTCTATCATGGAGAGGCGGTATTCATTGATCAAGATGGTTTGCTGTGCCAGCCATTCCTGCCAGGCTTGTTGTGAAATCTCTTCAAAAATTTTTTTACCTAGTTCGCCAGGATAGGGTTGGCGGATGATGCCGGGCAGTTCCTGGCCCAGCTTTTTACAATGTACTAAACGTGTCATTTTACTCTCCAATGATAATTGTTCGCATTCTAGCAGGTCAATACATGATGTCTAGTGGGCCATGCAGAAAATCAGGTGACTGATCGCTTCGCGAGAAGATGCCGTTTGGTGTGGGTAAAAATCGAAGTAGCACCACCACTTTACCGCCTTAACCTGCCTTTTTGCTACTCTCGGATGGCAGCTCCTAGTCGCTTCATTTTTTGTGCCTGGCGGCGGTAGATATAAAACCCAACGATTAGTGTCAGTCCCAGATAGAGCCAGAGGGGGTAAAGCAGGGCATAGACGAGGGGTGCCAGGGCGATACGTGTTAGTAACGCCAGGCCTTCATGATGGGTTATGTATTTTGCCAGTGGTGGTGAATAGCGATAGTAGAAATCAATAAATATCCTTCCTGGGGCATTGCTCAGCAGGTATTCATCACGAAATTGACGCAGGCTGCTGACATGAGGGTGAAGGAAGGAGCCATAGGCTGCAGTGGCGATAAAGCAGCGGTCTATAGTGATAGTTTGATTTGCACCGGCGCTGTTATTGCTGAAATTGGGGTCACGTTCGTCGGCCTTGGCGCGAGCGATGTTGCGCAAATTGATCTCGGCCTGCTGCGGTTCCATTGATATGCTGATATTGACCCGTTCACCCATTTTAATCTCGCCGATGGTGCAGCGGATAATAGGGGGAGCGAATTCTGATGTGAAGCAGCCTCCCTGGCTGGAGGCAACATGGCGAAAAAGGGCGTTGGGTGGTAACCAGTCTGTTAGCTGAACATTATTGGCGGTATTAGGGCCATGATTGATCACGCTGATTTCATAGGTCATGGGGATGTCTTTTTTTAGAGTGTCCGGCGTCGCCTGCATGATCAATTCAAGATCGGCTTGGGGTGGTGTTTCTTCGTATAAAATCGGGGTGAGTAGATAACCATGGGGTTGGCCATTGAAATTCCCGCTGCCAACAATGTGGCCTATGTTGTCAATATCTGTAGCATCGCGTAAATCCCAACCTGTGTTTTCAGAGGCATTGATAATATCATTGAGCGCCAGCATTTTATTGGTTTGAGAGGTGAGTCCATCGCTCATTAACTGCCAGTCGTTGCCGGCATTGACATCATGAATTTTGTAGACACCATCAATTTCGGTGCCGGCATAGTAGTGGCTAATGGGGGCTGTTGGGGTCGTCAGGTCATAGCCAGTCGCAACGGCAAAGACGTTGACATTATCCAGGCCATTCGTATTACCGTCTATCGTATTGAGTTTTTCCCAGTTCCAGTTAGTAGTAAAGGCCCCTGTGAGTTTGTAGACACCGCCTTTGGTGCCGACAATGAAAGTACCGTTGGGGTTGGTTGTGCCATCCGCTTGTATATCGTCGTGGGCAATATCAAAGATGTTGGTATTGCCCAGGCTGTTGTTGGGGGGGGGGGCAATGTTGAGTGTGTGCCAGCTTTGCCCCTGGTCGCGGCTACGCCACAGGCCTGTTGACAGGCTGGTGGCTAATATTTCTTTTTCATTATCAGGGTTGATAAATAGTTTGACGATATCTGTATTTTCCAGGCCTATGTTGATAGGTACCCAGTTGCGCCCCTGGTCGCTGCTGCGATAGACGCCATCGGCTGTGCCAGCATAAAGAATTTTGGGGCTGGTGACAGTATCTAATGCCAAGCTGTAAACAGATAGATTGGCCAGGCCGTTGTTTGATATTTGCCAACTGGCAGCAGCGTTGGTGCTGCGATAAACGCCACCTAATGTGGCGGCGTAAAGGGTTCTTGGGGTAACGCTGGTATCTACTTCAAGGGCCATGATGCTACGATGCTCCATGCCAATGTTTTTGGCGGCCCAGTTTGAACCATTGTCATCTGAGACAAATACTCCCTGGTCAAATGAGCCGGCCCAAATCTGTGTCGGTGACGTCCTGTTGTCATAGGCCATAGAGATAATTTGAGGGCCACTGAGTACTGCATTCCAGGTGGCATCATTGACGCTGGTATTTGAGGCGGTAGAAAATACGCCTTTTGAACCGCCACCATACACTTTGCTTTCTTTGGCGCTGCTGTGGGGGATGACGCTTAGGTGATAGATATCACTTGAAGGAATCCCAGGGGTGATGGATACCCAGCTGGTTCCCAGTGGCGAAACATCGTTGTTGGAACGTTCAATTTCACCATCAAAACTTGACGCATAGAGTGTGCGACTATCGCTGGTCAGTGATAGTGATATAACGCCGCGACCATTAAAGTTG
>JAJRWO010000037.1 GCA_024276775.1 Gammaproteobacteria bacterium
AAAAAATTGATGATTGAGGTATTATATCGGTTTTTTAGCATCCAGTATTTAGGGAGTGTTTATGTCTTTTTATGCGCGTCATGCCTTCATCTGTACCAATCAGTCTGCCGACGGCAGCGCCTGTTGTGAAGATCACAATCACAATGCGATGGCGATGGTAAAGCACGCCAAAGACAGGCTAAAAGAATTGGCCATGTTCGGGACGGGCAAGGTGTGCCTCAATAAATCCGGTTGTATGGGGCGTTGTGCTGCTGGGCCGGTGTTGGTGGTTTATCCCGATGAGGTTTGGTACACCTATGCTAATAAGGGAGATATTGAAGAAATCATTCAGGAACACCTCATTAATGGCAATGAAATTCCGCGGCTGAAAGTTTAGAATGGCTGCGTTGTTAGTGTCTGTCAGTTGTGTAGGCAGGATGGCGGGGATTAAAGGTTGAGAGTCGCTGGTGTTTTGGCCAATGAAGGAAATAGCACTTCAATTATGGGTGTCTGTGCTCGATAAGTCTGACTGAAAACTGGCTGATGTGACTGCCGCTGGATAGAAGATTGTTGATTTAGTTGGATTAGGGCTTGTCTGTTAGTCAGTTCGCGTGTAAAATTCGCCGTCTTTCTTGAAGAGAACCGATAAATTTTTTGGGAATTATCGATGAAAACGTTTAGTGCAAAACCTGCCGAAGTCAAACGCGATTGGTACATAATCGACGCTGAAGGCAAGACCTTGGGTCGTATGGCAACTGAAATTGCCCGTCGCCTGCGCGGCAAACACAAGGCTGAATATACGCCGCATGTAGATACGGGTGACTACATTGTGGTTGTTAACGCTGAGAAGGTTGCTGTGACTGGCAAAAAGCGCACTGACAAAATGTATCATCGCCATACGGGTTACATTGGTGGTTTGAAAACAGCCAGTTTTGAAAAGGTCATTGCCGAAAAGCCGACACAGGTTATTCAACTGGCGGTTAAAGGCATGATGCCTAAGGGGCCTCTGGGGCGTGCCATGTTGCGCAAGCTCAAGATTTTTGCCGGTGCTGAGCATAACCATACTGCCCAGCAGCCAAAGCAGCTGGATATTTAATAGGATAACGGGAACGAATCATGGCAGACATGAATCAATTGTGCACGGGTCGTCGTAAAGCGGCAGCAGCGCGTGTATGGATAAAGCCGGGTAGTGGCAATATTTCTATCAACAAGCTCTCTATCGAGCAGTATTTTGGTCGCGAAACATCTCGCATGATCGTCCGCCAGCCGCTTCAAGCGGCTGATTTGCTAGACAAACTGGATGTAATGGTGACGGTTAAGGGCGGTGGTTCTAATGGTCAGGCGGGCGCTATTCGTCATGGTTTGGCGCGTGCGCTGGTTAATCACGACGAGGAGTTGCGCAGCACTATGCGCCGCGCTGGTTTCCTGACTCGGGATGCGCGTGCGGTTGAGCGTAAAAAGGTCGGTCTCCACAAAGCGCGTAAGCGTCCTCAGTTCTCGAAGCGTTAGTTTTACGCGGGTTTGCTGTTTCAGAATGCCGAGGCACTGCTTCGGCATTTTGGTTTAAAATGATGTCAGTTTATTGGGGAATCGTCTAACGGTAGGACAGTGGACTCTGACTCCGCTAATCAAGGTTCGAATCCTTGTTCCCCAGCCAAACAAATAAGCCTCGTCTATTTTTAGTGAGGCTTTTTTTGTGTCTACTTGGTGGGTTATCATGCAGGGCTGTAGTCCTTTTAATAACCGGGTCTTTAAGTAAGAAATTGCTTGTGGATGAGAGCTGTTTTTGTTAGTTTTTGTGTCGGCCTATATTGTTGTTTTGCTTCACGTTAAGAGTATCTGATAAGTCACTGGAAATATTGTTTTTTGTGCTTGGGTGGCTTGAGTGGGTTGTTTTGATGTAATTTTATAAACTACAAAACTGGATTAAAGAATATGCAGAAGAAATTAATTGCGCTGGCGGTGGCTGGCATTGTCTCGGTACCGATGGCGGCTCAGGCGGGTGTTGAGGTTTATGGTAAGGCCCAGGTGTCGGTTGAGCGGACTGATAATGGTGCAAACAATGGCGATGCCATGACACTGAATACCAATCAGTCTCGTATTGGGTTTAAGGGCGAAGAAATGCTGGATGATGATCTTACCTTTATCTGGCAGTGGGAAAATTATGTTAATTACGACACGGGTGGCTGGGGTGGCATGGATGTTTCAGATGGTGCCGCTGTAGATGATGCCTCTCTTAAAGTTAAGTCTCGTAATACCTTTGTCGGTTTTAAAGGTGGGTTTGGTACAGTGCTGGCGGGTCACCATGATACGCCTTATAAAATGGCCGTGTCCAATATGGATCCTTTTAAGGATTTAGTGGCGGATTTTAACTCAATTATGGGGGTGTCACAAAACAAGTTCAAGCATGCTGATCGCCTGTCTAATATATTGGCTTATGTGTCTCCTAAGGTGAGTGGTTTTCAGTTTTTGGGCGGTTATATGTTGGACGAAACCCGTGATGAGGTGAGTGATGATGCCTATAGTTTTGCGGGTGTATACACAAATGGAGCGCTGCGAGTGAGTGCCGGTTATCAGGTGGCCAATGAGCAGGGGAATACGGACGGTGCCGGCAATCTTGGCGATGATACGGCGATGGAACTGGGGATTGGCTACTCGATTGGGAAAACGGGTCTCTCTTTCATTTATGAAGTCACTGATTCTGATACAAATTCTACCGGAAAAGATACCGATAGAAACACCATGTTCTTAGCCGTTAAGCACAAGATGGATAAAAACACCTTGGCGCTGAGTTACATTGTGGTGGATGATTATGGCAATAGTGTCGATACGGGGGCGACTCAGGTGAGCGCCGGTGTTTATCGCTCATTGTCCAAAAAGACCAAAATTTATGCCTTGTATACAGCGATAAAAAATGATGCTGGAGCCAGGTTTGACCTCTATAATAAGACGGGCGCATACGGATACGGTGACGATCCCCGTAGCCTTGCGTTTGGTGTCATTAGCAAGTTCTCTTCTTTGTAAGCTTTTTACATTAAGCAAACGGTATTAGAGTACGCGGGCGCTTTGGGGCGCCCGTTTTGTTTTTAGATAAATTCCTTATGGAAACAGCGCCTTGTTTGACAGTTTTGACGCTGGCATGGTAGAAAACGCTTACTTGGTGGAGATGTGCATTAATGAAATGCAAGCGATTTTTCTTGTTTGGGGCTGTATTGCTGTTGTTGACGGCAGGTGTTCAGGCGGGTGTATTTAATACCAAGCACAATTTAGGCAGTACCGGCCTTAATGCCGCCAGTACCTTTA
>JAJRWO010000038.1 GCA_024276775.1 Gammaproteobacteria bacterium
ATCGGTTTTGAACTTCCATTTGAGTTGGTTTAATTTGGGCACACCTTTGGTCTCAAAAATACCACGGTGATGATTGTCACCACGAAAGGTGGTCGACTTGATTGGCGCGCTACCACAACCAAGCAACGAAATGCTGATGCCGGCAGCAATGGGTACTGTCAACAATTTTTTGAAAAGGTGGTTTGGTTTCATTGAAATATCTCCCTTGCCCCAGATTCTATTAGCATTCACTTAAAAATCAAAAATATTTAGATGCATAAGCATAATTTGACAAATATATTGTCTCCGATAACTTATTCCTGATGAATACGTCACGTTTTATCCATGCGGATCTCTGGCGCCTTGCCGGCCCGATGATCCTTTCCAATCTGACTATTCCCCTTTTGGGTGTGGTAGATACGGCGGTGGTTGGACATCTCAGTTCGCCTCATTATCTGGGGGCGGTGGCGATTGGTGGACTTATTTTTTCGTTTGTCTACTGGGCCTTTGGTTTTCTAAGAATGGGAACCACGGGACAGGTTGCACAGGCTTATGGCCGTTTGGACGACAATGAAATACGCGCTGGTTTTGCCAGGGCAGGGCTGCTGGCACTGCTGTTGTCTGTGTTGATTATCGTCCTGCAATTTCCCATCCATGCCTCCGCGATGTGGTTACTTGAGGCAAGCCATGAGGTTGAGTCTCATGCCAGTGAGTATTTTTATATTCGGATTTGGAGTGCACCAGCAACCTTATTTACTTATGTCTTGATTGGTTGGTTTTTAGGCATGCAGAATGCCCGTGGCCCTTTATATCTGTTGTTGACCATCAACCTTACCAATATTGCCCTTGACCTGTTGTTTGTCTGGGGGCTGGGTATGGACGTGGATGGGGTGGCTTTGGCATCAGTGATTTCTGAATATATTGGTGTGTTTGTTGGTTTATGGTTGGTGAAACGTGAATTAAAACGTTATTCAGGTAGATGGATAACACAATTGATTTTTAATTCGGGCAAACTGCGGCAAATGTTTGTTGTCAATCAGAACATATTTATACGGACCCTGTGCCTGATATTCAGCTTTGCCTTTTTTACTGCCCAAGGTGCCAAATATGGTGATGTTATTCTTGCTGCCAATGCAGTGTTGATGAACTTTCAGGCCTTTATGGCCTACGGGCTTGACGGTTTTGCCAATGCGGCCGAGGCATTGGTAGGCAAGGCAGTGGGGCAGAAAAACAGGGGTAAATTCAAACAGGCGGTACACACGGCAGCAGCTTGGTCTGTTGGTGTGGCTATCTTGTTTGCACTGTTGTATGCGTTATTGGGTGTGCAGTTGATCAATTTGCTAACCAATATTGAGGCTGTTCGTCACGTGGCTTACTCGCTTTTGCCCTGGTTGATGATATCGCCGTTATTGTCGGTGTGGGGTTATCTATTTGATGGTATTTTTATCGGTGCCACGCGTTCTGCTGAGATGCGAAATACCATGTTGATATCGACATTTGTCTTTTTTTTACCGGCTTGGTATTTACTGCAAGGTTTCGGTAATCATGGGCTGTGGGCAGCGTTGATGGTATTTATGCTGGCGCGGGGCATTAGCATGTGGCTTAGTTATCGCTTACTTGACAAGCGTGGTATGTTTTTCGCTTAGCCTGGTTATTTAAGGTAAAATGGCATTACTCTCCAAGCGATCTATATTCCTATGCATACTGCGCCAAATATCTTTTCCTACCGTCAATACTGGGCCAAACGTTTTGGTGCTGCACCCTATTTGCCTATGTCGCGTGACGAGATGGATATGCTTGGCTGGGATTCCTGTGATGTGATTCTTGTCACCGGAGATGCTTATGTCGATCACCCCAGCTTTGGCATGGCGCTGATTGGGCGTCTGTTGGAAGCACAGGGCTTTCGTGTTGGTATTATTGCTCAGCCAGACTGGCGCAGTGCTGAAGCCTTTAAAGTTCTCGGTAAACCAAACCTGTTTTGGGGGGTCACGGCGGGCAACATGGATTCTATGGTCAATCGTTATACTGCTGACCGCAAAATTCGCTCTGATGATGCCTATTCGCCTGATGCAAGGGCTGGCAAGCGCCCTGACCGTTCTGTGGTGGTGTATGCGCAGCGTTGTCGCGAAGCGTGTAAGGACGTACCCCTGGTGGTGGGTGGCATTGAGGCTAGCCTGCGCCGTATTGGCCATTATGATTATTGGTCTGACAAGGTGCGTCATTCTATTCTGCCGGATTCCAAGGCTGACTTACTGGTATTCGGTAATGGCGAACGTCAGGTGGTGGAAATTGCCCATCGATTGGCAGGGGGGGAGAATATCAAGCAATTCACTGATATACGTGGCACTGCCTTTATGAGTCGAGCAATACCTGCTGGCTGGCTAGAGATTGACTCTACATCAATCGATGAACCGGGTAAGTTGATTGAACACACCGATCCCTACGCCATGGCAACGGCCGAATCATGTGAAAAAAGTGAAGCGGTTAAGACAAAATCGGCTGGCAACGTGGATGAAAAGGTCATTGAATTTTCTGCCAAACGGTTAAAACAACATGACCGCAGTCGCAGCATTATTCGCCTGCCTGACTATGAGCAGGTGAAGCAGGATCCGTTCTTGTATGCCCACGCGGCGCGTGTGTTGCACCTGGAAACCAATCCGGGCAATGCCCGCGCCCTGGTGCAACGTCATGGCAAGCGCGATGTGTGGCTTAATCCACCGCCGATTCCGTTGACCAGTAAAGAGTTTGATCGGGTGTTTGAATTGCCTTATCGGCGTCAGCCACATCCGAGTTACCTGGGGGCCAAGGTGCCTGCCTATGAAATGATCCGTTTTTCGGTCAGTATCATGCGCGGCTGTTTTGGCGGTTGCACCTTTTGCTCTATCACCGAACATGAAGGCCGCATCATCCAGAACCGTTCTGAAAAATCCATTCTCAAAGAGGTGGAAACTATTCGTGATACTGTGCCCGGATTTACCGGCATTATTTCCGATCTGGGTGGCCCCACGGCGAATATGTACCGCCTTGCCTGTAAATCAGAACAGATTGAGTCGGCCTGTCGGCGACTGTCCTGCGTTTTTCCTGATATTTGTGTTAATTTGAATACCGATCATCAGCCACTCATTAATCTTTATCGAAAAGCCAGAGCCTTGCCCGGTATCAAAAAGGTTTTTGTGGCTTCAGGACTGCGGTATGACTTGGCGCTACGTTCCCCCGAATACGTCAAGGAACTAGTCACTCACCATGTCGGTGGTTATCTCAAAATCGCCCCAGAGCATACGGAAGGAGCCGTGCTCAATAAGATGATGAAACCAGGGATTGGCAGCTATGAACGTTTTAAAGAAATGTTTGAACAATATTCCCGCGAGGCTGGCAAAGAGCAGTATTTGATTCCATATTTTATTGCCGCCCACCCAGGCGCAACGGATGAGGATATGCTCAATCTGGCGCTGTGGTTAAAACGCAATGATTTCCGCCTTGATCAAGTGCAGACCTTTTTGCCATCACCGATGGCACTGGCCACAGCCATGTACCACAGCAATCAAAACCCCTTACGCAAAATTCATCGCAATGGTGAAACGCTTTATACGGCCAAAGGTGCCAATCAGCGGCGTTTGCAAAAGGCCTTTATCCGCTTTCATGATGCCGAAAACTGGCCTTTATTACGCGATGCCCTGAAAAAAATGGGGCGGGCTGATTTGATAGGCAATGGTAAACGTCATTTGGTGCCGAACTGGCAGCCAGAAGGAACGGGAGGGCAAGCAAAATTTAAAAATAGCCGCCAGCAGCCACAAAACAGGGAGGCAAAAAATCCCCGGCAGGCAAGGCCAACCGGGCGCAGTATTAAGCGGACTTCCCGCAAAAGATAGCTTTTTTCTGAGGCTTATTTGTCCGTTAAAGCAATGACAACCTTTTTCTCTTGTGGTGGCGCATTATTTTTGACTGCTTCCAACATTTCGCCCATGCGCTTGACACTGCTATAGCCAAGCTTGACTAAATCAACCCCTGTTGCCAGGAATGTTTCCACCAGCTTTGGAATCGTTGATAGATAAACACCAATTGCTCCGAGAATAACCAAGGCAATGATCAGCGATGTAATTGGACCAAATGCCGCACTGAAAAAGCTAGTGAGATTTACCCATAGGGCCAGTGGCATCAGCGTGGCAAAGCCGTACCATAGAAAAACGGCAAAGGTAAAAAATAACAACACGAGAAACTGTAAAAAACGAACTAATGCGATATCGATTGACTTCATGTTTATTTCCTATCCCAATCTAAGTAATCCCCCTATGCTTTTTAGCGGGAGTTAACCCGAAATTTTGTCATAGATGCCCTTGACTGACAAGCTGAGATATTCGGTCAGTTTAAAATATGTTTTATCTAATGCTTGATTTGTCTACGACCTAGCGCCTGCAAGTGATCGTGCTGGCAGAGCGCACGAATCCAGGTCTTATATAAAAATTTCAATGCATTACAGAGTAAAATTAAAGTAAAACATCTGTTTTGTGCGTATTATTATAGGGTTTAGGCTAGGCATACGCTTCATATTTGGTATGATTCGGTATCAATATTCGAAAAGTGGAGGGAATATGGTCGAAACAACTGAGATGCCCGAGGTAAAACGTCGTCGTTCGATGACAATGATCCAACGGCTTGTAGGCTCAAGAACCGAGATGTTATCACTTTATACCTTGTTGGCCAGCCGTAAACCCTTTAATGAAGCCGCTGATGCGCAGATGTTATTACAGGAGTTTTGCCAGTCCCTGGTTGATTACACAGCCAATGCTCATTTTCAGCTGTATCGCTATTTCGCCGAAAAAAATGAGCGCCGCCAGGAAATTCGCGATGTTGCGGCGACCGTTTATCCTAAGGTTCTGGATATGACCAACACCATCCTCGACTTCAATGATAAATATGATTGTGGTGACCATTGTTCACACTTGAGTCACCTTGAAAAAGATTTATCTAAATTGGGTGAGATTCTTGCTGATCGCATTGAGCTTGAAGATGAGTTGATTGCCGCATTTGGGTTTAGTTTCGAAAATTAATATCGCTTCAGTTTTATGAAAAGCCTGCATGATTTGCAGGCTTTTTTTATGCCAGAAAGGGGCACAATGAATAGGCTGTTATGAACACCGTATTTAAATTAAAAGGACAATAATGGCTGTATTAAAACCATTGGCAGCAAAACAACTCTACCAGGCTGCCGATCTCTCACTACTTGATTTTCGTACCACCGCTGAGCTGGACGATTTATCAGAGGTTGTTGGTCAGGCGCGTGCTCTGGAAGCGATCCACTTTGGTATCGGTATTAAAAAAACGGGCTACAATATTTTTGCGCTTGGCCCCGCAGGAACAGGTAAGCACGGCGTTGTAACACAGTTATTGCAGCAGAAAGCCAGCGCTGAAGGTGCTCCCAGTGATTGGTGCTATGTCAATAATTTTGAACAATCGCATAAGCCTATCAAATTGTGCTTAGCCAAAGGCATGGGGCGCAAGCTTTGTCAGGATATGCAACAACTGATTGAAGCGCTTAAAGAGGTGTTTAAGAGTGATGAGTACCATAATGAAGTCGAAAAACTAAAGAACGAGTTAAAGAGTCGCCAGGAACAGGTGGTCGATGACGTTCGCCCGTTAGCTAAAAGCCGCACTGCTGAAGAAGTTGTTATATCAATGGTTGCTCGTCTGACCGGCGAGCTGTTTGAGAAATACAAGGGTCATACGGATATCCTGAATTATCTTAATAATGTACAGGCTGATGTCATCAATAATATTAATCATTTTCGTCTTGGTGAGGGTGAGCCGTCCGATATAAGTCTGGGAGTAATATCACAAGGTTCACATTTTAAGCGTTACGAGGTTAACGTCTTGGTTGAACACAGCAAGGCTGTCGGCGCACCGGTTGTCTTTGAAGAAAATCCAACTTATCAGAACCTGGTTGGCCGCGTAGAGCATATGACGATGATGGGGACATTAATCACCGATTTCACACTCATTAAGCCGGGTGCCTTGCATCAAGCCAACAATGGTTATTTGGTGCTTGAGGCGTATAAACTTTTGCAGCATCCCTTTAGTTGGGAATCGCTTAAACGGGCCTTACGGTCCAGTGAAATTCATATGGGTTCGCTGGAACAGATGCAGGGGCTTGTGACGACGATTTCTCTTGAACCTGAACCAATCCCGCTTAATCTCAAAGTCGTGCTGGTGGGTGATCGTGTACTTTATTATTTGCTCTACCAACTTGACCCTGAGTTTCAGGAGCTATTTAAGGTTGCCGCTGATTTTGATGAGCAAATGGATAGAAGTGTCGAGAGCCAACATTTATATGCCCGTTTGATTGCCACCTTGGTCAATAAAGAAGCGCTACATGTGTTTGATAAACCAGCTGTTGAACGAATAATTGAATATAGCGCTAGAATGACCGAAGATGCCAACAAACTGTCAATACATATGCGCAGTATTTGTGACCTGATGTGCGAGGCAGATTATTGGACACAGCAACATGGTCGCGATGTGGTAACCGCTGACGATGTACAAACGGCCATCAATGCTCAATTACGCCGCAGTAGTCGCTTGGAAGAAGACCTGCATGACAATATACAGCGTGATATTTTGCTGGTTGATACCTGTGGTTCAATGGTTGGCCAGGTGAATGCTTTATCGATTGTCGACCTTGGTAATACTTCATTTGGTACGCCGAGTCGGATTACTGCGCGGGTAAGAATGGGGGATGATGATGTCCTTGATATTGAACGCGAGGTAGATCTGGGTGGGCCAATCCATTCAAAAGGTGTTTTGATTTTGTCCGGTTTTCTGGGGGCTAGATATGCAAAAGAACAACCTTTGGCACTCACAGCAAGCCTGGTGTTTGAGCAATCTTATGGCGAAATTGAAGGTGATAGCGCTTCATCAGCAGAACTGTATAGTTTGTTATCGGCATTATCTAACGTACCAATCAAGCAGGGATTTGCGGTAACAGGTTCTGTTAATCAACATGGCCAGGTTCAGGCGGTTGGTGGCGTCAATGAAAAAATTGAAGGCTTCTTTGATGTCTGTGCTGCGCGTAGTTTAACAGGGGAGCAGGGGGTGCTTATTCCCCAAAGCAATGTGGCTGATCTGATGCTTAGAAAAGATATTATTGCAGCGGTTGAACAAAACATGTTTCAAATTTATGCCGTGGCAAGCATCGATCAAGGGATTGAAATTCTGACGGGTATCACAGCCGGTGAACTGGATGGTGAGGGTCACTACCCGGAAGGGAGTATTAATTTCAAGGTTGCCCATCAGTTGTATCGGTTTGCAATTATCCGTCATGAATTTGGTGAATCAAAAAAAGACGAGGAAGGATTGAGTGACCACACTGAAAAAAAGAACGCTAAAAAAAGTAACTCATAATGGTTAGTGTTGCTTGTTCATCAGGTAAAACAACAAGTAAACACCAAATTGATCCTGCCAATTGGCTCAAGTCTCTCAGCCATAAATATCCCGCGCATGGCCTGGCACTGATTGAGGCCGCCAGCCAGGTTGCCCAAGCAGCCTATGCAGAGCAAAAACGTGTTTCAGGTGAGCTATATTTTCAACGCTCTTTGGCGGTTGCCGATATTCTTGCCAATATAGATATGGACTACGAAACAATTGCCGCAGCATTGCTGCATGATGTTGTTGAAGACTCAAAAGTCAGTATTGATGAAATACGCAAAAAATTTGGTGACAGTATTGCAAACCTGGTTGACGGGGTGACCAAGATGTTGCCGATTCAAACGTTTAAAGGTGATCACTCAAGCAAAAAGGAAAAGAAAGAGCGTGTTCAGGCAGAAAGCCTGCGTAAAATGCTTCTGGCCATGGTCGAAGATGTCCGGGTGGTGCTGATTAAACTGGCAGACCGTACCCTCAATATGCGTACCCTATCGGTCTTTTCTGAAAGCAAGCAAAAACGTATTGCCAGTGAAACGCTGGATATTTATGCACCCCTGGCAAATCGTCTCGGTATGTGGGATCTCAAGTGGGAACTCGAGGATTTGTCATTCCGTTATCTTGAGCCTGAATTATACAAAAAAATTGCCAAAATGCTGGATGAACGGCGAGTCGATCGTGAAGCCTATATCCGTGAGTTTGTGCAAACCCTGCAATCTGAATTAAGCAATGTTCATGTCAATGCAGAAATTAGTGGGCGGCCAAAGCATATTTACAGCATTTATAAAAAAATGCAGCGTAAGGGCATTGACTATCATCAGGTTTATGACACGCGCGGCGTAAGAGTATTGGTGGATACCATTCCAGACTGCTATACCTCTCTGGGAGTGGTTCACTCTTTTTGGCGTCATATTCCTGGTGAGTTTGACGACTACATTGCCACACCTAAACAAAATAATTACCAGTCAATACATACCGCTGTGTTTGGTTCTGAAGGCAAGGTTGTCGAAGTTCAAATTCGTACCCATCAAATGCACCAAGATAACGAGCTAGGTGTGGCATCGCACTGGCGCTACAAAGAAGGCACGGATTTCGATGCTGGATTTGAACGAAAGATTGCCTGGTTACGGCAACTGCTCGATTGGAAAGAAGATATTGCAGATACCAGTGAGTTCGTTGATCAGCTTAAATCAGACGCCTTTGAAGAGCGTATTTATGTCTTTACCCCGAAGGGAAATGTTATCGACCTGGTTGATGGTGCCACACCGCTGGATTTCGCCTACCTGGTTCACACCGAAGTCGGGCATCGTTGTCGTGGTGCAAAGGTTAATGGCCACATGGTGCCGCTGACCTATCGCCTTAAAACCGGCGAACAAATTGAAGTGCTGACGGTTAAAAATGGTGAGCCAAGCCGGGACTGGTTAAACCCTGAACTTGGCTATTTAAAAACCAGTCGTGCGCGTGGCAAGGTGCTGCACTGGTTTAAAATGCTTAATTTTGACAATAATGTCAGCGCTGGACGATCAATACTGGATAAAGAGTTTAATAGGCTTGGATTGACAGACGTTAACCTAGAAAAGCTGTCGCGCAGTTTGAAGTTTCGAAAGCAGGATGATTTTTTTGCCGCGATTGGCCGTCATGACCTTAAAGTCAGTCGCATTGTCAGTGTCATACAGAAAATCAAGCAAGAACATCATTTGCCACTGATTAAGCCACGCTCGCCTGCACAAAAACCGAGTACAGGCAGCAGCGACATTACAATTGCTGGCGTCGGTGACTTACTGACCCAGATTGCAGGTTGTTGTAAACCTGTACCCGGTGACAAGGTATCGGGTTATATCACTAAGGGCCGGGGGATATCGATTCATCGCAAGCACTGTTCCAATATTCTTCGCTACATTAACCTGTCACCAGAGCGTTTAATTGATGTGGAATGGGCCACTAATAAGGCCGAGGCACAAGCATACCTTGTTGATGTACAGATCAAGGCATTTGACCGTCAGGGGCTGCTGAGTGATGTCACCACACTGCTTGCCAGTGAAAAGGTAAATATTATCGCGGTGAGCACCCTATCAGATAAAAAAAATGACACGGCAAACATGGCCTTAACTTTGGAAATAGAAGACTTAGGCAGGCTGAGTAAAATCCTTCACAAGATGAATAGCCTGCCTAATGTGCTTAATGTTAAACGGAAAGACTGATTGAATCAGGCCGACTCTTCTGAAAAATAATCTGGAACATCAAAAGCCTCAGTGGCCAGGGCAACCCCCCGTTTGTAAAAATTAAGTTCGCGGATGTCCTACTCAACTTCTTCCGTGCCATCGACATATTGAACTTCAATATATCCCTCATCAGAATCATATGAGCTGACACGAAAGGTCTCTAAATCTTGTCGCCTATACCAGGAATTTACGGTTGGGGTATCAAAATGTCTCCAATACCAGAATTCTGATCTTCCAGTTGATTGTGTACCAGCACCAAGTATCGTACATGACATCTTTTCTAGCCATTGAAAAGGTCAGTCCAGCGCGGCCACAGTCGTGAATCGGTATTTTTTGAAGATGGCGATTATTAAGTTTATCTTGGTTGGCGGGAAGAGGCCGCTGAACGCTATGGTTGCTTATGTGTTGATGACCACCACATTGGCCGACGTTATGTGCCTGATGTACCCATAACGTTATGGGTATATCAATTTCTCTAAAAAAGTGTCCGGTATAACTTGAGCAAAACATTGTTCAGACTCATTTCATATTGGACAAGGTTAAATATTGACATAGCAATGTCCATTCCCTAAGCTCCTGCCTATAGCGCCGATTTGATTTCAGCTTGCGGGCGCTTAATAAATACTGCTAAAGAGAGGCCATTAGCCTGCTTTAGCAATAGCAAAGCGGGTTTTTTTGTGTCCGTTAAAAAGCGGGTAAGGAGTAAAGCAATGAACAGCGAATTTGATCAATATAGTTTTGATACTTTGGCGATCAGGGCCGGGCAAATACGCACGGGTGAGGCGGAGCAATCTGAACCGATATTCCCTACTTCCAGCTATGTCTTTGACAGTGCTGCCGAGGCAGCGGCACGCTTTTCAGGCGAGGAGCCGGGGAATATCTACTCCCGCTTTACCAACCCCACCGTGCGCACTTTTGAGCAGCGTCTGGCAGCGTTGGAAGGCGGCGAACGTTGTGTTGCCACTTCGTCGGGCATGTCAGCGATTCTTTCGACTTTTATGGCCTTGTTACAAAGCGGTGACCACATGGTTTCATCACGGGCCATCTTTGGCACTACATCGGTTATGTTGAATAATTACATGACCAAGTTTGGTGTTGAGACCCATTTTGTTGATTTGGTGGATCTGAACGCTTGGCGTGCTGCGATCAAGCCGAATACCAAACTGCTGTTTCTGGAAACACCCTCCAATCCGCTGACCGAAGTGGCAGACATTGAGGCTCTGGCTGAACTGGCGCATCAACACGGTGCTTTGCTGGTGGTGGACAACTGTTTTTGTACGCCGGCGCTGTTACGTCCGTTGGCACTGGGTGCTGACATTGTTATTCATTCTGCCACCAAATATCTGGATGGTCAGGGGCGCTGTGTCGGTGGTGCGGTGGTTGGCAAAGAAGATGTGGTGGGGACTGACGTGTATGGTTTTCTGCGTACTTGTGGACCAACCATGAGTCCGTTCAATGCCTGGGTTTTTCTCAAGGGGCTGGAAACCCTGCGCTTGCGCATGGAGGCACATTGTCGTAATGCGCAAATACTGGCGGAATGGCTGGAGGCACAATCAGTCGTAACGCGGGTTAATTATCCTGGTCTGATATCACATCCTCAGCATGAATTAGCGGCTAAGCAACAAAAAGGTTTTGGCGGTGTATTGTCG
>JAJRWO010000039.1 GCA_024276775.1 Gammaproteobacteria bacterium
CACTTTCAACACCCAGAAAAGCGGGATCATAATTATGCTCGCCTAACTGGCTCAGGACGTTAATAAAGTCTTCTTTTTTAGCAAAACCATCCTCCGGTCGCGCCTCTATCAATGTCTCACCATCGGCAACCATTAACGTGTCGGCTAGCGTTGCCAGCACCTCTGCTGTGGCAGTGTTGACGTTAATGTTGCTGTTGATATTAGGCAGGGTACTCACATGCGGCGACAATTGCTGGTACGCCTCATAATCAATCCCCTTTACCCGCAATAGTTCACTAACACTGACCATCAAACGATTAGCCGCGCGGTAGGGCGGGGTCTGCAGCATGTAATAATCATCCTCGGCACCGCCAATAAATTGCGGGTTAATATCCCCGTCAACCCAATCCAGCACGGCCCTGGCAATGGCCTGATCCAGATCAAGCAATTGCAGCAAGCGTTCAAGACGCTTCACCATCAGCTCATTTGCGGTACCATCGGTCTTGACCAGGGCATTGAGGTTGATGCGCCCCTGCATATCCTGTACCGAGCCAGTCAAAATGGCCTCCTCTACCGGTACGGCAACATCCTGAGCCCAGTTTTCGCCCAGGTGATCCGTGCTGCTGCTATCCTTGGTAATGTCCCACTCCAATAAATTGCGCGCATAATCTTCCGCCCCCAGGGCAAACTGGTAAGCAATGTCGTTATTAAAAATATTGGCAGTGCGACGTATATCAAGCTGTTGCTTCGAGGCCATGGCCACCGCTGCCGCTGTCACCAAGGCGACAATCAGCACCGCTGTAACCAAAGCCACGCCTTGTTGTTTTTCTGGCAAGGTCCTCATCATGCCCCGACCACTTCAAAGATGCGTCGAAGCCGGCCCCAGTCTTCCAGGTCGATAGTGATCTCAACCGCCCGCGGCATGGCCGCAGGTGTTGTGCCCGAGCCGGTTAGGTTGGTCTTTGGCCATTGTGTCTGCCACTGCTTGTTTTCATCCATAAAACGCAGGTCCACCGCCTTAATCCCTTTAAGCACCAAGCCCTCATAAGGTTCGGTATCGAGGGCTCTGTCCAGTACCGGCCAAATCCTTCTTAATAATTGATCTTCCTGTACGGTATACGCCACCCGTAGCAGGTGGCTGCGTTGCTGAGCCATTGGGTTGGCACGACCGGTGCGACTCAATTCCAGAATCGAATTGCCATAACCGCCACCACTGATTGGCGTCAGGATATCAGCATAACTATCGCGCACTGGCCGTGCGATGGCTTGCTCAATGTCACGGCCAATAATCAGAAAGGTCTTTTGTAACTGTGCCAAGCGTTCGGCCTGGGCATCGGCGTGGGCACGGGTATTCATGACCGAGTTCAAACCACCGTAGGCCATGGCCGACATCAGGGCGAAGATGCCGATGGCGATCACCAACTCTAGCAGGGTAAAACCTTTTTGCTGTGAATATATTTGTCTCATGAACCTTTGCCTACGTAGGCCACCATGGTGGACAGCAGGCGTTCATCATCATCTTCCGGCATAACCGTCAGATCAATACGACGAACGTCTCCGCCCTCAACCTCGGTTACTTTGATCAGCCACTTAAATTCACGCCCGGCCATGGTCTCGTCACCCTTGATTTCGCCTGAGCCAGGCCATTGGCCACTAATTCGCAACTCAGTCAGGGCGTTCAACCCCACCCAATGAGCCAGGGTACGTTCTTTAAGGTAGGTAAGGTTGGCAACGTGACTGCCAATACTTTTGATCGCTGCTGCCAGGGCAATGGCTAAAATTGCCAGGGCACTCAGCACCTCAAGCAAGGTAAAGCCCCGCTGCCGCTTACCGGAGACAATCATGATTCCAGCGGCCCTTCTAATTTCAGTCCGCCCATCATGTCACCGTTAAGTTGGTAGAACGGCCCATCGGTGAGTGTGAGCGTAATCACAAAAGGACTGACCTCGCCGCTGGACATAATCCAGATCTGGCTGGCGTCGGTTTCACCAAACAGGTCTTCAGTGGCGGCTTGGCCTTCAACTTCCACCTCAAGTTGAATGCCTGATGGCAGCTCACGCGGTCTAAATTCATCCACGCCGGTGATGGGCAGCCAATCTTTGCCATCGTAGGCAAGAAACTGATAGCGATCGTCATTAAGCTCCAACGCCATTTCACGGCCATTCAACACAGAGTCCTGTATCGCCAAGTCTAACAGGCTGGTTAGGCGTTGCGCTTCATCACGCAAGGCGCGGGCTTCGTTGCCCCCTACTGACAGTGTTGCCATGCTCACCATAATGCCGATAATCAGTAGCACCACCAACAGTTCGAGGATAGTAAAGCCGTGTTGTCGCTGGCGTTTCATACTGAATTATTGGTTGTTCCAGTTACCGATATCGGCTTTGGCACCTTCACCACCCTCAGCACTATCAGCACCGTAACTGAAAATATCAATGCTGCCGTGAACACCCGGATTGAGATACTGATAAGGCTCGCCCCACGGATCAATCGGCAGGCGCTGCAAATAACCATCTTCTTTCCAGGCCGGTGCGTCAGTGGGTTTATCCACCAGTGCTTCCAGGCCCATATCGGTGCTTGGATATTTGTGGTTATCGAGGCGATACAGCGACAGGGCGCTTTCAATGGCACCGATGTCCGACTTGGCCTTGGTGATGCGAGCGGCGTCTGGTCGGTCCATGATTTTGGGAACGATGAATGCGGCCAGAATTCCGAGAATAACTACGACGACCATGATCTCGATCAGGGTAAAACCCGCTTGCTTTTGTTGTTGCATTGCCTTGTTTTTCCTATTGCACTAATTGGTTCAAATCAAAAATTGGCAGCAGAATCGCCAATACGATCACCAGCACTGTGCCGCCCATAAATAGAATCATCATCGGTTCGAAAAGCCCCATCAGCACACCGAGCAGGGTTTCCATCTCACGCTCTTGTGCCGAGGCTGAGCGCTCCAGCATCTCGTCGAGATTACCGCTGGCCTCACCGCTGGCAATCAGGTGCACCGTCATGGGTGGAAAATAGCCACTGCTATCCAGCGCTTTGTTGATGGCTGTCCCTTCACGCACCCGCCGTGCTGCCTCGTCCACCGCCGAGCGCATAGGCAGGTTGGTGACCACCTCGGCCGAGATACTCATGGCCTCCAACACCGGCACGCCACTGCTGGCGAGAATGCTAAAAGTACGGGCAAAACGCGCTGCGTTCATGCCGCGCACCAGGCGTGAAATTAATGGCAATCGCAACAATAATTTATGAAACTGGTATTTTGGCCCTTCGCGGCGCAGCAACCATGAGGTCACGACGGTACTTATAATGATACTGCTTACCAGCAGAATCCAGTTATTTTGCAAAAAGTCACTCAGACTGATCAGACCCCGTGTCAGTACCGGCAGTTCCTGGCCCATGCCGTCGAACACTGCCACTACCTTGGGCACCACAAAAGCCACCAATCCCACCACCACCACCACCGCCACAAGGGCGATTAGCACAGGATAGATCAACGCCAACTGAAATTTTTGTCGCAGGGCATGACGGTTTTCAGTGTAGTCCGCCAGCCGTTCCAATACCGCATCGAGGTGACCGGACTGCTCACCAGCATCAACCGTGGCCCGATAAAGGTCATCAAAGGCATGGGGAAAGTCGGCCATGGCCACTGCCAGTGGGTGGCCTTCTTTAACTTTGGCGCGTACTGCCAGCAACATATTGCCCAGGCGTGGTTTTTCACTCTGGCGTGATACGGCCTGCAAGGCTTCATCAATTGGTGTGCCGGAGTGCACCAACGTTGCCAACTGGCGGGTAATCAGGGATAAATCAGCAGGACTCAGCCCGGTCTTGAACAGACTAAATGATTGCCGCTGTTTGGCCTCACGCTGTTGTACTTCCACCACCGCCAGCGGCGTCCAGCCCTTGTCACGCAATTGCTGGCGAATCTGGCGCGGGGTATCGGCTTCCAGTACCCCTTTGTGCTGCTGACCAGCGCCATCCAGGGCTTTGTATTCAAAGGCGCTCATAGCAAGCTCCTTAACCCTCGGGGGTAACGCGCAGGACTTCCTCTAACGAGGTATCCCCCGCCAGGACGCGACGTAAGCCATCATCACGGATGCCGGCAGTGGCCTGGCGGGCATGACGTTCCATCTCTTGTTCGCTGGCTCCGTCATGAACCATGCTTTGCAGGGTTTCATCAACAATCACCAGCTCATAAATGCCGGTACGGCCAACATAGCCGACCTGTTTGCACTCAGGGCAGCTCTTGGCATGATAAATTGTTGGTGGGTCTGCTTTGTCCCAGCCAAAACTTTCACATTCTGTTGCCGAGGCGGGGGCGGCTGATTTACAGTGCGAGCAAAGCAGGCGCACCAAGCGTTGCGCCAGTACCCCGATCAAACTGGACGACAGCAGGAATGGTTCAACCCCCATATCACGCAACCGAGTAACAGCGCCAACGGCGGTGTTGGTATGCAGGGTTGATAGCACCAGGTGACCCGTGAGCGAGGCCTGTACCGCAATCTCGGCGGTTTCCAGGTCGCGGATCTCACCCACCATCACCACGTCTGGGTCCTGACGCAGAATGGCACGTAGACCACGGGCAAAGGTCATCTCTACCTTGGCGTTCACGGCGGTTTGGGAGATGCCATCAATGTAGTATTCAATCGGGTCTTCCACCGTCATGATGTTGCGTTTAAAATCATTGAGTCGGGCCAGGCCGGCATACAGGGTGGTGGTCTTTCCAGAACCGGTTGGCCCCGTCACCAGGATGATGCCATGGGGACGGTTGAGTAATTTATCCACGCCTGCCATGGCATCTGCTTCCATGCCCAGGTTTTCCAAGTTAAGGCGGCCGGCCTGTTTGTCTAGCAGACG
>JAJRWO010000040.1 GCA_024276775.1 Gammaproteobacteria bacterium
CTGTTGGTTTGATGCAGTCGCAGGCTGAACAATTGAATCCTGGCTTTGTTTCCCGCTTTGACCGTGGTCGCCCCTATGTTCGCTGCAAATTGGCAATGAGCCTTGATGGGCGTACCGCGATGGCCAGTGGTGAGAGCGAGTGGATTAGTGCCGAGGCTTCACGTCTTGATGTACAGAAATTGCGTGCCCGTAGCTCGGTGATTGTCACGGGCATCGGCACCGTGTTGGCGGATGATCCGCGTATGAATGTGCGCCTGGATGTTGATGTCAGACAACCTGATCGGGTCGTCGTTGATAGCCATTTGCGCATGCCTGTTGATGCCACTATGTTGTTGCATAAAGGCCTCACCTGGTTGGCCAATGATAATCAGAATCAGCAAGTCCGCTCAGCGCTGGAACAGGCCGGAGCACGATTATTAGATGTAAAGTCGGATAACGGACATATTGATCTTGTCAAGCTGTTAAGTGCCTTGCAGAATCTTGATTACAATGAGGTACTGGTTGAGGCCGGGCCAAACCTGAGTGGTGCGTTTATGCAGGCCGGCTTGATCGATGAATTGATCGTCTACATGGCGCCACATTTGATGGGGCATGAGGCTAACCCCATGCTGCATTTAAGGGGTATTCATGCCATGGAAGATAGGATTGCGCTGCAAATGACAGCGCTGAAACAAATGGGTGATGATCTGCGCCTGACCTATAAACGGGTCCTACAAACTGGATAAGACAATGTTTACAGGAATTATAGACGCCTGCGGCGAGATTACGACACTGGAAAACCAGGGCGGCGATTGCCGTCTATGCATTAATGCCGGTGGTTTGGATATGTCAGACGTCAAACTGGGTGACAGCATCGCCACTGATGGCGTTTGCCTGACCGTAGTCAAGTTTGATAGCAACAGTTTTGAGATGGATGTTTCAGTCGAGAGCTTAGCCAAGACGACCTTAGCTGAATTCAAGGCCGGTCGTAAAGTAAACCTGGAAAAGGCCATGCAACTCTCGGCGCGTTTGGGGGGTCACATTGTCAGTGGTCATGTGGATGGTGTTGGCTGCATAACGTCGCGCCAGTGGGTGGGTGAATCGTTGCGCTTTAGTGTCCGTGTGCCTGATGTCCTGGCTAAATATATCGCCATTAAGGGGTCGGTCTGCATTGATGGCGTCAGCTTAACGGTGAACAATGTTGCAGGCGCGGTGTTCGATATTAATGTTATTCCCCATACCGCGGATATCACCACGATAGGTGACTATCAGGCCGGTCGCAAGGTCAATATCGAAGTGGATATCGTTGCTCGCTACCTAGAGCGTCTGTTGCTCGGGGATAAGGCCGCAGACGTGGATGCGCCGGGGGTTAGTATGGATTTACTGGCTGAAAACGGCTACTTGAACGGATAACTGAAGTTATGTCCCTAAATAGTATTGAAGCGATCATAGAAGACATCCGCCAGGGCAAGATGGTGGTATTAATGGATGACGAGGATAGGGAAAACGAGGGTGATCTGATTATCGCCGCCGAGTGTGTCAGTGCCGAAAATATCAACTTCATGGCCCGTTACGCCCGTGGTCTAATCTGTTTGCCGTTAACGCAGGAGCGTTGCCTACAGCTAAATTTGCCTTTGATGGTGAGCGACAACAACGCCAAGCATGCCACCAACTTTACTGTTTCGATTGAGGCGGCAGAGGGGGTGACTACCGGTATCTCAGCCGCAGATCGTGCCACGACGGTATTGGCAGCAGTCAAGGCCGGTGCCCAGCCGGGGGATATTCATCAGCCAGGGCATATTTTCCCGTTGATGGCTCAGCCTGGCGGTGTGTTGAGTCGGGCCGGTCATACGGAAGCCGGTTGTGACCTGGCGCGTTTGGCCGGCTTTGAAGCGGCCAGTGTGATTGTTGAAATCCTCAATGAGGATGGCTCCATGGCGCGCCGGCCCGAACTGGAGGTGTTTGCCCGCGAACATGGCCTCAAAATAGGTACCGTGGCTGATCTGATTAGCTATCGGATGCAGAATGAAAAAACAGTTGAGCGAGTGGCTGAGTGCCAGTTGCCCACTGAACATGGCATTTTTCGTCTGATGGCCTATCAGGATTATGTCGGTCAAGGGCTGCATCTGGTATTGCAAAAGGGTGACATTAACGCGGATTGCGCGCCACTGGTCAGAGTGCATCTGGCGGATACTTTTACCGATATTCTGGCGGTGCAACGCGGTGAAACCAGTCTGCCGCTAAAGGTGGCGATGCAACGGATGCAGGATGAAACGGCTGGAATCATTATCCTGCTACAGCACAATGATAGCCCGGAAAGCCTAGTTAGGCGTATTCGTGATTATCAACTACAGGACAGGGGGGTGAACCTGCCCAAACCGGCGGATTCTTCTGATCTGCGTCAGTATGGTATTGGTGCCCAGATTTTGTCCGACCTGGGGGTCAGCAAAATGCGGGTTATGGGTGCACCGCGTAAACTGCATGGCCTGTCAGGTTTTGGCCTTGAAGTCGTAGAATATGTCTGATGATGATAATGACGACTGATAAAATCTAAATTCTGCAAATGCTCGCACTCTGTCAACACGATGACTTGCAGGATTCAGGTGAAAGGCTAAAATGGCTCCAGAGCGGATTTAGATTAAGGATTTTAAATGAACGATGTAACTCGAATTGAAGGTGACTTCAATGCCAGCGGAGTCCGTGTTGGCATCGTGGCCGGACGTTTCAACAGCTTTGTGGTGGATCATCTGATGAGCGGTGCAATTGATTGCCTGCAACGTCATGGTGCCAGCACTAAAGATATCGATGTCTTTTATGCGCCCGGTGCCTATGAGTTACCACTGCTGGCGCAGCGCGTTGCCGGCAAGAAAAAACATGATGCCATTATCGCCTTGGGTGCTGTGATTCGTGGGGATACGCCGCATTTTGATTATGTTGCCGGTGAATGTACAAAAGGCCTGGCGGCGGTTTCGGTGCAGTTTGATTTGCCCGTTGCCTTTGGTGTGTTGACGGTTGACAGTATTGAACAGGCCATCGAACGCTCTGGCACCAAGGCCGGTAACAAAGGTGTGGAAGCAGCCATGTCGGCAATTGAGATGGTCAATCTGCTGAAAAATATTGACTCGCTTTAGGGGCCGTAAACAACCCTCTGGGCTTAATTTCGCTGTTAGACGTTTTTAAGGAGAACACTATTTGAGTCACGCTCGCACCATGGCACGTCGTTGTACTGTTCAAGCGCTCTATCAATGGCAGGTTACGGGCCAGAATGTAGATGAGATTTATCAGCAGTTTCTGGCTGAACGCAATATGGCCAAAATTGATACCGAAATGTTTAAAACCTTGCTTTCAGGTATTGCCAAAGAGTTAGAAAAACTGGATAAAAAAATCCAGCCTTATCTCGACCGGGATATTTCAGACGTCGATCCTGTTGAGCGTGCAGTACTGCGGCTGGGCGCTTATGAATTGATGTTTAAACTTGAGGTGCCCTACCGCGTTGTGATTAATGAATCGTTAGAAGCGGTCAAGACCTTTGGTGCCGAGCAGGGATATCGTTTCGTCAATGGCGTGTTAGACAAACTGGCGCAAGATGTGCGCGAGCCGGAAGTCAAACGTAAGGTGCGTTAAATATTTTCCTTTTCATAACCATGGTGGCTATCCATGGGCTTATCAGAATTTGATCTTATCAAGCGATATTTTGGTCAGGGCGGAGCATTTAATCAGCTTCGCGCTGATGTTGAGCTTGGCATGGGTGATGATGCCGCGATCGTTAACGTGCCGGCTGGTCAGTCACTGGTGATGAGCCTTGATACCCTGGTATCGGGGGTTCATTTTCCAGCAAATACCTCCGCTGAAGATATTGCCTATAAAGCCTTGGCGGTTAATCTGAGTGATATGGCAGCCATGGCGGCAGAGCCTAGCTGGTTGTTGTTGGGATTGACTTTGCCACAGGCCGATGCCACCTGGCTGAAGGGTTTTAGTGATGGTTTGAGCCAGTTGGCCAATCAACATGGATTGGCACTGATTGGTGGCGACACCACGCATGGTGCTTTGACAGTGTCTGTGCAGGTCAATGGCTTGGTGCCTTGCGGTCAGGCCTTGAGGCGCAGTGGTGCCGGCCCTGGTGATTTGATTTATGTCAGTGGTCAACTGGGTGATGCAGGCCTGGGCTTGAAGTTAGCGCTTGCCAAACGGGATATGGCACTAAGACCGCAGCGGCAACAATATTTTTTGCAGCGTTTGAATCGTCCCACACCGCGGCTTGAATTGGGTTTGGCTTTGCGTGGTTTGGCCACGGCGGCGATTGATATTTCGGATGGTTTGCTGGCTGACCTGGGGCATATTCTCAAGGCTAGCGGGGTGGGCGCACTCATCAATCTTGAACAGCTTCCCATCGCCGATGAGATGCGTGATTTATCTCCGCAGTGGTGGTGTATGCCGCTGACGGCTGGGGATGATTATGAACTTTGTTTTACCTTACCGGCGGATAAACAGGTGGCGTTTGAGCAAGCAATACAAGGCATTGGATGCCCCTGCACTTGCATTGGGCGTATTGAGACAGCGCCGGGTTTGAGCCTATTGTTAGAGGGTAACAGCATCGATAGCGAAAATTTAAAAGGGTATCTGCATTTTGACTAAACGAATTCCAGGCCTGAACCTGGTCAACCCCATACATTTTCTAGCCTTTGGTTTTGGCTCTGGTGTCGGCCCCAAGGCACCGGGCACCTGGGGAACGCTGGTGGCGGTGCCGATTTTTCTGTTAATGCAAGACTTGTCACTGCCCCTTTATCTGAGCTTGGTTGCGATGATAACCGTCGTGGGTATTTGGCTCTGCGATGTTACCGCCAAAGATCTGGGCGTGCATGATCACCCAGGGATTGTTTGGGATGAGATTGCAGGCTATCTGATTACCATGATTGCCGCACCGAGTGGTTGGCTTTGGCTGGTGGTTGGTTTTGCCCTGTTTCGCCTGTTTGATATTGTCAAACCTTGGCCAATTGGCGTCATTGATAAAGAGGTTGATGGTGGTTTGGGCATTATGCTCGACGATGTGCTGGC
>JAJRWO010000041.1 GCA_024276775.1 Gammaproteobacteria bacterium
ACCCGTGACCTTAACGACACCCACGAAGGGATAATAAATAGTCCCGTCACGTGCCACCCGGTTTCCGGACTCTTCCGCCGAACGAAATGAACCCGCAGGGATAGTCAGTTCAGGGTGATCCCACACAGTGACCGATATGATGTCACCAGGCCCCAGGATATAATCATAATTATCGATGCGCGCCTGAGCTTCCGTACTCCTTGCCCTGCTTTGAGGCACGATTTTTTCTTTCTCCATGTCTACAATCAGGCGTGCACTAATCGCTTGAACCTTGACGTTAGCAGGGGGAACTTCGCTCCCTTTTGGACCCGGCAAAACGACCTGAGAACGTTCTCCCATACCTGATGCCGTCATACCCGTGGTCATGGAACAACCGACATTCAAAACCAAACTCAGCAACAAACCGCCCAGCAATACCAGCTTTTTTAAAAAAGAATCTATCGAGCCAGCCGCTGTATTCAATCGATTGAATGGCATATTCATTGGCGAAAAATTTGATGAGTCACCTAGCCTTTGGGTAAGTTCAGCAAGCTTGTCGGCCACACTGGCATTGGTTATTCTACACAGTCCAATCATTGTTCAGATACCTTATTCCTTGCCTCAATGAACCCCATAAAAATAATACTCCTTCAGCATAAAGGGCATGATATCACCCGAACACAAGATGACAATCTTGCTTGGGGTAAGATATTGTCATTTGCTAAAACCACAATAGAGGCCTTACGCTTGATAACCAAAATTTTAGTCGTCTGCATTGGTAATATTTGCCGCAGTCCAATCGCCGAAGCCTTACTACGCAACACCTTAAAAAACCCATCAAGCAACCCATTCGAGATACGTTCCGCCGGCATTGCTGCCCTGGTTGGGCATCCCGCTGATGAGCATGCCCAAAGGCTAATGCAAGCACGCGGGCTCGATATTTCGGCTCATCACGCCACCCAACTCACCGGTACCATGGTCAAGTGGTCAGACTTGATTCTGGTGATGGAATCCCAGCACAAACGCTACATCGAATCCCATTACCCCAGCACAACGGGCAAGGTATACAGACTCAGAGAGTGGGATCAAACCGATATAAAAGACCCATATCAACAAAATATTGATGCCTTCAAAAAAGCCCTGGCCAGCATTGACCTGGGCATACAAGCCTGGAGCAGAAAACTCACCTGACACTGACTCACTTAATCCAAAACCTGCCCCGTAAAAGATTTTTTTACAGCGTTTTTCACCTCGGATATAACAGCACTGCGTCGATCCCCCAGCCTTGCCGTTGTTTCTCCCTCTCGCACTACCTTTCTGCGATCATTGTCCGGATTTCTAACGATAAACTTACGAATAATAAAACCAGGTTTAGAAAACTTACTTCTCACGAGTTGTCGACATACTTTACTCATGTTATCGGTCATATGGATATCGATGACCGCAAAACAGTACAGTCTGTCTGTTTGCTTGTCGCTGTATTCATAAACGCGGAAAGTGTGGTCATGATTGAGACTATTAATCATTTGTTCAATATTTTCGATTGCCGTTTCTATATCCAGATTGCCCACATATACCTGATCACAACCGCGCACCGTCAAACTCAAGCACTGATGAACATAACGCAACCTCGGCACTACGCGCCAAGGTCGTATGATCAGGTAACAGTAAAGAGAAAACAGCAGCAGAAATGAAATGAACATCACCCGATCAGGGATATCAAGATACAGCCCCATCAAACCAATCAAACCCAATAACACCTGAATGGCAGCAATTAGAACCACCGCCTGGCGCACACGAAACCCCGCATCCAACAACAAGTGGTGAAGGTGGCCCCGGTCTGCCTTAAAGGGTGATCGTTTCAGCCACAAACGACGAATAATTAGACCCGCTAAATCCATCAGTGGCACAGCAAAAATCCACAAGGCTGTCACTGGCTGCATAGCCCGGCCTTCACCTTGCGATAATGAAATAAGCAGCCAGGCAAACAGAAATCCAAGCATGGTACTGCCCGAATCACCCAAGAACACATGGGCCTTTCTAATTCCAAACCAATGAAAATTAAACAGTAGAAACCCCAGAACAGCCCCCATAGCACTCACGATCAGGATTGCATCTGGAACACTGCCACTGACCATTGCAACAGATAATAACAAGCCCAAACAAACGCATGACACAGCCCCGGCAAGCCCATCGATACCATCCATCATATTCAATGCATTGGTTATTGCCACCACGCCAAGGATAGTGATGGGCACGGCGAAATAACCAAGCATTAATAGGTCCGTTGAAACAATGGCACCCAGGTCATTAAGCACAATACCCGCCATAAGAATCATAACTAAAGAAGCCAACGCCTGCACACCCATGCGAATCCGTATCGACAACTCACAATAATCATCAATCAAGCCGGTCAGTACCAGTGCACCACCCGCTGCAATAAACAAAAAATTAAAATCACCCAGCTCATACCACTTCAAAAGCAGGCCAGAGACAAGCAAGCTGAGATAGATCGCAATGCCGCCGACGAGCGGCGTTGCATGCTCGTGGTGTTTGCGACCACCGGGTTTGTCAGTGAGGCCCAGTTTAACTGCAACCGGAGCCATCACATGAATAGAAAGAGCCGATAATAAAAGCGTGCTTATTAAAAGCGCCACAGTTTCAACAACCGTCAATGAAAACACTATATAACCCCTACATTTTAAACGAACCGCCCGCCCCACTCATCTACAAGCCAAAGGAATCATTCCTTTTACATACACCAAGCCTTGTAAATAATGGGTCGGTTCGCCAAACCCCATGCCATTAGACAAACCATATGTGATCGAGTGAAATCGCCTATTCTGAACTGAGATTGCTTTTTTTGAATTTAAAAGAAATATAAAACCAATAGGCGTCATCGTACCCAAAGCAAGAATCACGCCATAAAAATAATGCGTCGTGAATGCCCAGACGAAAACTACGCAACTTTATAATTTAAAATGAAAAATACTGCCGTTCTTCCCTCGAAGGCGAGCATCATAAAATATACTTTCGACAGAAAAATGACAGAAAGTGACAGGAAGTGACAAAAAACTGTATGCGTCAGAGACCTACGGCTGACACCGTCAAAAACCAGACGCCTTGTTACCCTGGAATATTAAGTGAGTACGGGTCCGCTGAATAGGATCAGACGGGCGGAAATATTAGTGCTTACGTCCCCAAACAAGCAAGATAATGGTCAATCACCCACTGTTCAGAAAAAACATCCATCGCCCGCCTGCGCGCTGCCAACGACATTGTTTCAAGCACCTGATCGGGCATTTCAACCACCTGCACCATCACCTTGCTTAAAGACGCCACATCACGTGGCAGGCACAACCACCCCGTTACCCCTTCCACAATTGACTGCCGACAACCAGGCACATCGGTGACAATCGCCGGTCGACCGGTACTGGCCGCTTCTAAAACAACCCGTGGCATACCCTCTCGATAAGACGGCAATACCACCACATGACACATTTGCAACCAGGGCCGGATATCAGCCTGCTCACCAACGTAATCAACCGCTCCCTCAGCCTGCCAAGCAGCAATCTCCTCATCAGTGATGGCGGTTTTGTTACTCACCCCACCCGGCCCAACCAGGATACAGCGCACATCTGGGGAGCATTGGCGCACTTGTCTCGCGGCCTCAACATACTCCCGCACGCCTTTATCACCAATCAGGCGCGCCACCATCAAAAAGACAGGGGGTTTAGAGTCGGGCAACGCCGTAAAGGGAAAATAATCCGTATCCACCCCAGACCCCGGCAGGGTCACAATCCCATGCCGCCTAATCAAACCGCTTTCCTGAAACAACTGCCGGTCTTCATCATTTTGAAAAAAAACTCTGTCAGCACCCCGGT
>JAJRWO010000042.1 GCA_024276775.1 Gammaproteobacteria bacterium
GCTTTCGACCTGCTACCCGAAACAGACCGATACAGTCAACGCTGTGGTCTCATCATGTCGGCCATTTATCAAGCCACTCTGAAAGAAATCGAAAACGATAATTATCGCGTTCTGGATCAGCGAATTTCATTAACACCACTGCGCAAACTGTGGCTTGCCTGGCGCACGGCCCGACAGGAGAAAAAACGCCGACATCGGTTAAGCAGAGCACGATAATTTTTATACGTTAAGACATGTTGAAAAATAATAAATTAACCCCGCCTGAGGCTGATGTCGACTATGCAGCCCTTGCCGCTGACATTAAACAACGCGGCAAGGCGATTGGCTTTCAACAGGTTGGCATTACGGACATTGAATTGAGCCAGGCATCAAGCCACTTACGAAATTGGCTTGCGGCCAAATTTAATGGCGAAATGACGTACATGGAACGCAATTTAGAATTGCGTGACGATCCCTCACAACTCCAACCAGACACGATTAGAATCATTAGCGTGCGTATGGATTACCTGACCAATAGCAGCGACCCTGAAGCGGTAATGGCCAATCCTGAGCTTGGTTTTGTCTCTCGTTATGCCTTGGGGCGCGACTATCACAAGCTAATGCGAAAACGACTGCAACAGCTGGCCAGCCAGATTGAAACCTTGATCGGAGAGCACAGTTATCGCGTTTTTGTCGATAGCGCTCCGGTGCTGGAAAAAGCGTTGGCAGAAAAGGCCGGCCTAGGCTGGATAGGTAAACACAGCAACCTGCTCAACCGTGAAGCAGGCTCATGGTTTTTTCTTGGCGAGATCTATACCAGCCTGCCATTGCCCGTTGATCACCCGGTTAAGCAACATTGTGGCGATTGCAACGCCTGCATTGACATCTGCCCAACCCAAGCCATTGTTGCCCCGTATCGGGTTGATGCCCGCCGTTGCATTTCATATCTCACCATAGAGCTGAAGGGTAGCATACCGATTGAATTTCGGTCACCGATGGGCAATCGCATCTACGGTTGCGATGACTGCCAGCTGGTCTGCCCCTGGAATCGTTTTGCCAAGCTAACACAGGAAGATGACTTTCTGCCCCGCCATCAACTCGATACACCCTTATTGCTCGACCTGTTTATGTGGGACGAAGCAGAGTTCAACTTCAAACTGCAAGGTTCACCTATCCGTCGCATCGGCCATGAACGCTGGTTGCGAAACATTTCAGTGGCACTGGGAAATGGGCCAAAAAACCAACAGGTAATCGAGGCACTAACATTCAGACTAGAACAGTCATCCGAAATGCTGACAGAACATGTGCTGTGGGCATTAAATCAAGATTAACTTATCCGGGCAGTTTAATAAAATGTTCACGGTAATACTGCATCTCAGCAATCGAATCACGAATATCATCCATCGCCAGGTGAGAAGAATCTTTGTTAAAGCCATTAGCGACCTTGGGTGACCAGCGTTTGGCCAGCTCTTTCAGGGTACTGACATCAAGATTTCGATAATGAAAAAAGTTTTCCAGCTCGGGCATGTAACGATACATAAAACGTCGATCCTGACAGATGCTGTTGCCACACATCGGTGAACTGTTCGCTGGCACATATTGATGCAGAAACTCAATGGTCTTCAGCTCGGCATCACGATCCATGACGGTGCTGTTTTTGACCCGTTCAGTTAAACCAGATTGACCGTGCTGGCGTGTACACCACTCATCCATGCCATCCAGTCGCTCATCTGATTGGTGCACTGCAAATATCGGCCCCTCGGCCAGGATATTCAAATTTTCATCAGTGACAATAGTGGCAATTTCAATGATCCGGTCGCTATCCGGATCAAGCCCGGTCATTTCAAGATCGATCCAGATCAGGTTACTTTGATTTTGTCTCATGGTGTCCTCGTGGATAATGATTACAGTCTGTGATTCTAGCAATACGGGGGCTGGCTGACGACCATTGTTGTCGCTGTGATCAACATCATAAATACGCTAGAATGAAAACTATACCTATAGCGTTAATGGGTATTATAACGCTTGCAAATTGCACGCTGAGATTTGGTGAGATACTGAAAGAGATGCCCGTTGTCAATGTGACACCTAAATCCTGCAAGTAACCGTGTTTACATATATTGGAGTTACCATGAAAAAGTTGCTGGGTATTTTATTATTTGCATCTGCTACTGTCAGCCTGCCCGGTTATGCCGACGATGTTACCGGCAAAACGCTACTTACTCAGGCCTGTCAACAATGTCATGACAACAGTATGTACAGTCGCAGCAACAGTATCCTTCAGTCATACCCTGAACTGCAAGCTAGAGTGGAGTTTTGTGAAAATGCCAGCAAAGTTCATTGGGGTGATGCCCAGATCAATCAGGTAATCGAGTATCTTAACGATACTTATTACAAATTTCCCAAGCCTTAACGGTATAATTTTCAATCATATGTCACGTAAACGTCCCCCTCACGGTCAAAAACAAGCACAACAAAAAGAACTTACCGATGCTGCCGCAATAAAAACAGGCCTGGTTGTGGTTAGCTACGGAGCCAAACAGGATGTGGAAGATGAAAATGGCAATGTCATCCGCTGCAGTTCAAGACGAAAATTTGGGGCGGTTGTCTGTGGTGATCAGGTAACATGGCAACCAACACATGACAATGAAGGTATCATCGCAGAAGTCTTACCGCGCAGCACCCTGCTGGCACGGCCCGATGATATCGGCCGTGATAAACCCATTGCCGCCAACATTAGTCGCATCATTATTGTCTGCACCGTAAAGGCCCTCGTTAACGAAAGTTATCACCTGCATCACAACCTAATTGATCGTTATATCGTGGCCGCAGAAAGCCTTAACATCACCCCAATCATCGTTCTTAATAAATATGACCTGTTATCGAGCAGTGAGCTTAACAAACTCAATCAGGATATGCAGATATACCAGCATATTGGTTATGAACTGATTTATACCAGCACCAAGCAAGCGCGTGGCCTGGAACAATTGACGCAACAACTGCAAGATCAAACCAGTGTCTTTGTTGGCGAATCAGGCGTGGGCAAGTCATCCATTATCAGAAGCTTGTTATCTGACCATGAAATCCGTGTCGGCGAAGTATCAGCCAGCTCAGGCAAAGGCAAGCACACCACCACCTCGACAAATCTGTATCACCTGAGCAGTGGCGGTAATCTGATCGACTCACCGGGGGTAAGAGAATTTGGTTTAAGTAAAATTGAACCGGCGATGCTGGCCTGTAACTTCATTGAATTCAGACCTTACACCAGTCAATGCAAGTTTAATAATTGCATCCACAAGTCCGAGCCTCAGTGCGCCGTCAAACAAGCCGTTAAAAATGGCGAAATTAACCAACGCCGCTATGACAACTACCTGGCAATCCTTGCATCACTACGAGAGCAGATCAATTTTTTTCAATAGAGCTTATATCAATCTTCAGCAGCGGCGCCAGTTGATGAGTATTGGCGACCACATCCGCCAGAGTGTACTGACTAAGCACCCCAATAAAACTGGATTTGGCATCATTAAGCGCCTTGATCAAGGCACAGCCGGGAAATATTGGGCAGGTATTATTATTTTTATCAAAACACTCCACCAGATTAAAATCGGTTTCGGTTTTTTGCACCACATCACCGATATTAATATCCTTCGGATTATACGCCAGTAACATACCCCCACCCTTCCCGCGGCTGGTATTAATGTAGCCCATATTGGCAAGATTGTGCACCACCTTGGCCAGATGATTACGTGAAATACCATAACTCTTGGCAATCTCAGGAATAGTCGCCTGCTGGTTTGGACGAATGCCAAGATACATCAATACACGTAGCGAATAATCGGTATGAAGCGTCAGCTGCATATTAAAACCATGCTATCAGTAAACTCCATAACGCTAATGTAGGTGATCATCATTATTTCAATAACGTTTCGCAGGATATTTTTTGGCCTTCAAGGCGCTGCGCATGAACGGTGTGATCGTAGCAGCAACACAGAAAGAAGGTTAAAGGCAAAACACCTAATCAGCGGGGTCAATCAACATAGCCGCAGACAAAATCACCAAGCCTCTTGCAATTAAAATTCCCTTGCCCTGGTCATGATGTTCAGCACGCGCTTCCTCATCACCACGCATCAATTTTATCGCCGTTTGAATTTGAAGAAAATAAAGTCCATACAATACCAGCACCAGAATAAAGTGCATCCAGATCATAAACGATAGGATCTCTCCCTGCTCGATCAAACGTTTGTACCAATCCTTGGTCATTATCAGATAAACGGGAAAACCAATATCAATCAATATTACCGATACCATGACTGGAATATGAAAAATACGGTTTTTAGCCCAAAGAAAGGCCCAGACCATTAATATATAGGTGGCAATTATAAATATTAATACTCCACTTATCACGCAATTCTCCTTGTCACTAAATCAGTTGACGGCTAGTCATAGCGTGTGCAAGCGTACCACCATCGATATACTCCAGCTCTCCTCCCATAGGAACGCCTCGGGCAATACGGCTGGCACTAATTTCATAGGCACGCGCCAGTTCCGCAATGTAATGAGCGGTTGCATCCCCTTCTACGGTTGAGTTAGTGGCCAGAATAACCTCAATCACCTCACCTTCTGCCAAGCGATTGGACAATACATCCAACCCAATCTGCTCAGCACCAATCCCATCCAGCGGTGACAAGCGCCCCATTAATACAAAATAAAGCCCCTTGAAAATATTAGACTGCTCAATTGCCGCCACATCCGTCGGCATTTCAACCACACACAACAGTGAACGGTCACGGTTTGGATTGGCGCACACCGAGCACAACTCATGTTCAGTCAATGTTCGACAAGAAGCACAGTGACCAACGTGTTCAGCCGCCTGATCCAAAGCAGTTGCCAGACGTTTGGCACCATCACGATCACGTTCCAGTAAGTAGTACGCCATCCGTTGAGCGGATTTTGGACCAACACCAGGTAAGCAACGTAATGCCTCTATCAGATCAGCAATTAAGGATGTTTGCGTCATTCAAAAACTCGCTGCGATAGCAGTACATTAATATTTGAGGATGATAGGAAAGAGAGAAGAAATACTGCTCTCCCCTTAAGTTAGGAATAGAAATTATATAATTGTCATTCCTTAACCTCTAGAAAGGAAGCTTCATTCCCGGCGGCAATCCCATGCCGTCGGTCATTCCAGACATTCTTTCCTGTGACAATTTTTCCACCAGACGAACAGCATCGTTCACTGCAGCAGCCAATAGGTCTTCTACAATTTCCTTGTCGTCAGCCATTAGACTTGGGTCAATAGACACACGACGGACATCATGACGCCCGGTCATCACTACACTCACCAAACCACCACCAGCTTCACCGGTTACTTCCACATTAGCCAGTTCTTCCTGAGCCTTTTGCATATTTTCCTGCATTTTCTGGGCTTGCTTCATCAGCCCCCCTAAACCACCTTTTAACATAATTAACCTCTTTTAATATTGATTACTCAATCGGCCGCACAGAATTAGCCACAATCTGCGCATTAAAACTTTCCTGAATACAACGTACATTTGGATCTGTGTTAATGGCATCAGCCGCCGCCTGTTGACGGTTATCCGCCTGGCGTTTGTCAATCACTGCTGGCGTATGCTGTGCCTGTGTGCCTGCGGCAGTACTAAATTTCAATTTAATGGCTTCAGAAAAATATTTTTGCACCGCGTCCTGTAACTGCATCTCCAATGACTTTCGACGCAACGAGGCGTGCTGAGCGGATAAGACCAGCTGGATGACGCCAGCATCACGGCTAATCATTTCTGAATTGGCCGCCAGTTGTTGCACCATTCCCCGCAAACCCAGCTGAGCCACAATTTCATGCCATGAGCCTACCACTGGTGCATCAGGTTCTTCTGCAATAGCGGTCGGCACAGACTCCGCTGATGCCTCAGAAATCGTGTTGGCATATGGCTTAGAGGCCATTGCCGGTGACTGAGAGCGATTATGTGCAACAGCTTGTAACGCCGTGTTTTCGGTTTGTTTTTGTTGTCGGCTGGATTGGCTGCCGACATCTGGACGAAAAGCCAGCATACGCAACATAATCATTTCAAAACCGCTACGCAGCTCAGGTGCAAAGGGCAGGTCACGTCGGCCAATCAGACCAATTTGGTAATAAAGTTGAATATCTTCCTGCGAAATAGCCTGTGCAAGCGAGATAATCGCCTCCTGTTCGGGTAAGCCCTCAGCCGTTTGTGGAACCGCCTGCGCCAGCGCCAGCCTGTGCAGTTGTGATACCAGCTCTGCTAGCACAGCGCTGAAATCAATCCCCTGCTGAGCCAGGCCATTAATCGTATCCAAAATACTGGCGGCATCGACATCGACCAGACCCTGTAATAGCTTGTAAATATAGCTGCGATCAATGGTGCCAAGCATGGCACGCACTTCATCATCAACCAACTTGCCAGCGCCATAGGCAATGGCCTGATCCAGAAGACTGAGGCCGTCACGCATACTGCCATCGGCGCCTTCAGAAATCTGCACCACAGCAGCTTTATCGAAACCAACCCCCTCCTCAGCCAGCACATATTCAAGGTGGCCAGCAATCATTTCCGGTGCCATACGTTTTAAATTGAACTGCAAACAACGCGACAGAATGGTCATCGGCAATTTCTGTGGATCGGTGGTGGCAAGCAGAAACTTCACATGCGGTGGTGGTTCTTCCAAGGTCTTCAACAAAGCGTTGAAGCTATGCGTTGAAAGCATATGTACCTCATCGATCAGGTAGACCTTGAAACGGCCACGAGTCGGGGCATATTGAACATTTTCCAGTAGCTCACGGGTGTCTTCAACTTTGGTGCGGGAGGCGGCATCCACTTCGATCAGGTCAACAAAACGCCCCTGATCAATTTCGATGCAGGCACTGCAAGCACCACATGGACTGGAAGTAATCCCGTTTTCACAGTTTAGTGATTTAGCAAAAATACGTGCAACGGTAGTCTTGCCCACCCCGCGGGTGCCAGTAAAAAGATAAGCATGGTGGAGACGATCACTATCCAGAGCATTAATCAAGGCGCGCAGCACATGTGTCTGCCCAACCATGGCTGGAAAGCTCTTCGGCCGCCATTTTCGTGCCAGCACCTGGTAACTCATCTACCCTCCCAGATAAAGGGCTTGATATCACAAATAATCATTAGCATGGGGCGCAATTCTACCTCAAAAATGAACCCACCACATGATTGAGAATATTTGAAGTTATCGTTAAGAATGGAAATTAGGTGGCGGCTCACGCCCGCCGCTCCCCGGCACACGAGTCCATTACTACCGTTGCTCCCTTCCAGGCCTGGCGGAATTCGTAACGTATCGTTGCGAGGTGACCGGCGCAAGCCACCATAAACTCATTTCAACCCAAAACTGCTTCAAAGTTCCAAGTGAGGGCGAATTTTAGCACAGTCAAATAAAAAAAGGACTCCTTTAACCCTTTGAATAATCATCTGACAATCAATACCTACCACCAGTCTTGTTAATGTAGTTAGATAACTGATCCTTTTCCTGATTCATACGTAGCAGGTTTGAATGAGTGATGCGAAAAATTGAACGCATCACCTTATAAACAATACCTGGATGAGTTTTCAATAGTGACTCAAAGGCATTCGGTTCAAGCGTATAAACAACAACAGTAGCACCCTCTGCCTCCAGTGTTGCTTTACGCGGGCTACGATCAACAAAGGCACGGGTACCTGCCACTTCGCCAACCTTCATGGTATAGACATGTTGTTGTTGACCCTCAGCTTCACTGACCACCTTTAACTTGCCTTCAACCAGCACAAACAGTGTATGCTCTGTACCACTTTCATCCACTAGGCGTTCACCAGTCTTTAGCTCACGTACACTCATAATACTGCTCAAAACCTCACACTCCTTGAAGGTCAATTCACCGCCAAGAACAGATGAGCCAATCTTTTCAAAGTCTGGTTTACCGGCCATTATTTATACTCTCCTTGTTTGTTTATTTGATTATTATAGCGAGCAATTGTTACATTTCTTTACTTATAGCCATTTAATTCGAATAGCTATAAGCTGGTCTAAGGGCAGCCCTAAAGTTGATTGTCTGCCCCTGCGCAACCTGGTAAACAATTATTTAGAGAAACCCTTACCATAAGAATACCTAGCAATAGCATATAATACGTTACATTATTTTGTCGTCACTAGATTATAGTGAATAACCATTAGTCGCACCAACACAGGAATGGAGATTAAGAAAAATGGCTGCAACCGTAGACGAACTAACCATTGAATACTCTGAAGATGACCAGATTCTGGTCAAAGAGCTGGATAAAAAAATTCTGACCAAAGGCGCGTGGGCGACGTTGATCTACCGTTATCAAGACTGGGATGCCAAAAAAGAAGAATTTGCTAAAGAAAAATATACCATCCGTCGTTATCAAAAACGTAATGGCGAATACATGCAAAAGTCAAAATTTAATATCTCCAGCGCCGACCAGGCCAAGGCCATCATTGAAGCACTTCAGGATTGGGTTAGCGAAACAAAATAGGCAACCGCACTATCCAACGCAAAAACCGCCATAAAGGCGGTTTTTTAATTCCCTTCACCACACGCCAAACAAAAATCAAATCAGAGCGCCATTTGCAAACGTTATATAATTTCCATTCCTAAGCCCCAGCAATGACTATTCAACCGCCATGAATAAATCAAAAAGCATCTTGCTAATTATGGACTGGCTACCAAAATACCAACGTAAACAGCTTGGTGGCGATATCAATGCTGGAATCATTGTCACCATCGTACTCATTCCCCAAGCCATGGCATATGCAATACTTGCTGGATTACCTCCGCAGGTTGGTCTGTATTCATGTTTACTCCCAATCATACTCTACGCTTTGTTTGGCAGCAGTAGCACCTTAGCCGTTGGGCCTGTCGGGCTAGTCTCGCTCATTGTTGGCTCTACCATTATCGAAATGAACCTGCTGGGACAGGCGCAAGCGCTAACTGTGGCTGTCACACTGGCATGTATGTCCGGGGTTTTACTGCTGTTAATGCGGGCACTAAAACTAGGCTCAGTCATTAATTTTATCAGCCATCCCGTGTTATCCGGATTTACCAGCGCTACCGCCGTGCTAATCATTTTAAGCCAGCTCAAACACTTGCTTGGCATAGAAGTACCCAGGGTGATTCATTTACCAGAAGCACTCACCACCGTCATCACTCACTTAAATGAAATAAACCTGGCAACAACACTGCTTGGCGTTGGTGGCATTGTTATTATGCTGCTGTTACGCAGTCATTGGCTGCATAGATTCGCTGAGTTAAAACAAGCAACCAAAGCCATTGATATTATCGCCCGTTCAGGGCCGTTAATCGTTGTTAGCGGTAGCATCATTATCGCTTGGTGGCTGGCTCTGGACAAAAATGCCAGCGTCAACATTATGGGTGTCATACCTGCAGGTTTACCGACTTTATCAATCCCCAGTATTGACATAGCCATGATCAGGGAGCTGTTTCCCATCGCGTTTATCATCGCCATTGTCGGTTATTTGGGAAATATCTCTGTGTCTAAATCACTGGCAACAAAAAAACGGCAGAAAACTGATGCCAACCAGGAGCTACTGGCACACGGCATCTGCAACCTTGGCGCCTCGGTTTCTGGGGGCTACCCAGTCGCCGGTGGCTTTGGCCGCTCAATGGTTAACTACGATTCCGGTGCAAATACACCGATGGCATCAATAATCACTGCTGCCCTGATGTCTGTGGCATTATTGTTTTTAACGCCATTGCTGTACTTTTTGCCATATAGCATACTGGCCGCAATTATCATCGTTTCGGTCAGCAAATTAATTGATTACAAGGCATTCAAACATGCTTGGCTATATGATAAGGCCGATGCTCTGGCGCTGCTTGTCACATTTTTTATGGTATTAACGCTGGGCATCGAGGTCGGCATCCTGACC
>JAJRWO010000043.1 GCA_024276775.1 Gammaproteobacteria bacterium
CCGCTGGCTGATATGCCCAAGCCTGAGGTACGCCGCATTGCTGAGGAAAATAATTTTGTGAATGCCAAAAAGAAGGATTCCACCGGCATCTGTTTTATCGGCGAACGCAAGTTTAAAGCGTTTCTCAGCCAATACCTGCCCGCCCAACCCGGTGAGATGCGGACCCCGGAAGGTGAGTTAATCGGTCAGCATGATGGCCTGATGTATTACACCCTGGGGCAGCGCCAGGGACTGGGCATTGGCGGGCGCAAGGATTCCAGTGGCGAACCGTGGTTTGCGGTGGGTAAGAATCTGGATAACAATGTTTTGCTGGTGGCTCAAGGTGAACACCCCTTGCTTTACAGTGATTCACTTGAAGCCAGCAAGCTGGACTGGACGATTAATGAAGCGCCCGCAGCACCGCTACGCTGCGCTGCCAAAACTCGCTATCGCCAGCCGGATCAGACCTGCACGATTACCTGGATTGAGGGTGATCGTTGTCGGGTTGAGTTTGACCAGCCACAACGGGCAGTCACACCGGGGCAATCGGTGGTGTTTTATAAGGATGACGAGTGTCTGGGTGGCGGTGTGATTGAAACCACCACCAAACGCCTATCGCTTGAAAACAAAACAGGATAATCGAGGACAAGATGGAACACACTTATCGCGAACAAGTGCTCGCCTTTGCTGGCATCTGGCAAGTTGTCAAACTGGTGCAGGATATCGCCCGCACGGGCACCCTTAATAACGACGATTTTGAGGCCTGCGTCAAGACGCTGTTTGTCACCGACCCGGAGACGGCTGAAGAGGTCTATGGTTCGGCACAGGTTATGACGCTGGGGCTAAACACTCTGTTGGGTCAATTTGATGACACCACCAATAAACGCGACTTGGAACTGACTAAGTACGTGATGTCACTAATGCATCTGGAACGTAAACTGGCGCGTGAACCCCAGATGATGCAAAAGATCGGCAGCGGCATTGAACGGGCCCAATCACAGACCGAACACTTTGGCTCGGTGACCCATGAAACCGTGATCGCTAGCCTAGCAGAAACCTATACCAACACGATCAGCGCTTTGGCGGCAAAGATTATTGTTCAGGGGGAGCAAGGTTATCTCAGCAATCCCGGCAATGCTGCCAAGGTGCGCACCCTGTTACTGGCCGGGATTCGCTCAACCATGCTTTGGCATCAGTGCGGTGGCCGCCGCTTGGGGCTGCTGTTCAGCCGCAAAAAACTATTGCACCAGAGTAAACAATTACTGAACGAAACAATTCAAATACCAAGCTAAAACAGGAATCACCATGCAATTATCAGAACTCACCGCCATCTCTCCTATTGACGGTCGCTACGGCAACAAAACCATTGACCTGCGCGCCATCTTCAGCGAGTACGGTTTGATTCGTCACCGCGTTTTGGTGGAAGTGCGCTGGTTGCAAATGCTGGCGGCAGAGACAGGCATTGCCGAAGTCCCCGCCCTGAGCGAACACGCCAATAACCTGCTAAACCACATTGTTGACACGTTCAGCGAAGAAGACGCCCAGCGGGTCAAAAATATCGAAAAAACCACCAATCATGACGTTAAGGCGGTGGAATATTTTCTTAAAGAAAAGATCACTGGCCACGATGAGTTGTCAGCCATCAGCGAGTTTATTCACTTTGCCTGCACCTCGGAAGATATCAATAATCTGGCGTATGGGCTAATGTTGAATGAGGCACGCAGCCAGCCTGTTTTGCCCATGATGGATGATGTCATCAAGGCCATTTCAGGCCTGGCACAAAAATACGCCGAAGTGCCCATGCTATCGCGCACCCATGGTCAGCCAGCCTCGCCCACCACCCTGGGCAAAGAGATGGCCAATGTGGCCTTTCGTCTCAAGCGCCAGCGTGAACAGGTGGTCATGGTGCCTATGCTGGGCAAAATCAACGGCGCGGTGGGTAACTATAATGCAGCGTTGTCTGCCTACCCCGAGCTGGACTGGCAAAGCATGGCCAGCAAGTTTGTCACCGGCCTGGGGCTGGACTGGAATCCCTATACCACACAAATCGAACCACACGATTATGTCGCCGAATTCTTTGATGCCGCAGCACGCTTCAATACCATCATCATCGATTTTAGCCGTGATATCTGGGGCTATATTTCGGTGGGTTATTTCAAACAGCGCACAATTGCTGGCGAGATTGGTTCATCCACTATGCCGCACAAGGTCAACCCTATCGATTTTGAAAATGCCGAAGGTAATCTGGGCATGGCCAATGCCATCTTTCAACACCTGACCGCCAAATTGCCGATCTCGCGCTGGCAGCGTGACCTGACCGACTCAACCGTGCTGCGTAATCTTGGTGTTGGCTTGGCCCACGGCAGCATTGCCTATCAGTCATTACTAAAAGGTATTTCCAAACTCGAAGCCAACCCAACACGTCTGGCTGAGGATCTGGATAATTGCTGGGAAGTGCTGGCGGAACCCATCCAAACAGTGATGCGTCGTTATGCTATCGAAAAGCCTTACGAGAAATTAAAGGCGCTGACCCGTGGCAAGGGCATTAACCAGCAAAGCATACAGGCATTCATCAATCAGCTTGACATTCCAGAGGATGAAAAACAGCGTCTGCTGGGCATGACACCTGCGTCTTACATCGGCAATGCTATTAGTCAGGCCTATAAACTGTAAATCGGGCTATTTTGTGAGCAACATCACAGTTTTTTGTTTCTGAATGTCCATAATAAACATCACGGCCATGCGACAACATTCCCCCGCATCTACCCCGACGCTCTTGTTGTTCGTGGCCGGTTTTAAACTTTTCCCGAATTACCGCCTTGGTAATTCGGGTTTTTTTCTTTAATCCAGCCAAAAACCGACATACAATGCTTTCAAAATAAGCAGGAGAGGTGTTGTGTGGCAATAATACTGGGTAACTATATTCTGGGTCAGTCTGATGAAAACATCAGACTTGATAGTCATCAGGATTGCAGTGAGGCAGTGTTGGCACTCACGCAACAAGCTAATCGTTCACTGACAATCTTTAGCCATCAACTAGACCGTCGCCTTTACAACAGTCTGAACATCTACGCGGCGGCCCTCAAGTTAGCCAACAGTAGCCGTCACTCGCAAATACGTATCATCGTTAAAGACACTACCGATGCTGTTAAACGTGGCAGCCGGCTGGTAGGACTTAGCCATCGGCTTAGCAGCCGGGTACATTTCCGCACACCACCGACTGAATACCGGGGCTTTAGTGAAGAATTTGTCATCGTTGATGACATCGGTTTACTACATCGCAGGCTGGCATCACGCTATGAGGCTAACCTGTGTTTTTATGCACCTAAAAAAAGCCGTCAATTGCAAAAATTTTTTGATGAGTGCTGGGAAAAAAGCGCACAAGCGCCCAATTTGCGTCAACTGAACCTATGAAAATCCAGCCACGACAGTGGCAACGATACCGACTCTTCAA
>JAJRWO010000044.1 GCA_024276775.1 Gammaproteobacteria bacterium
GGTAATAAATACGATTGAGGTGACAGCCGGGTGAGAGAAAAAGAGAAGGCCACTCGGGTGATTTTGGTTAGGCATGGTGAGACTGATTTTCCACAAAATCGGATTTATTGTGACTCAAAAGAAGACCCCGCATTAAATTCTGCAGGACAGGCGCAGGCCAGACAGGCCGCAGCGTTTTTATCATTAAAAAACATTTCCGCCATATACGCGAGTCCATCCCAAAGAACGCGAATGACGGCAGAGGCCATCGCCGAAAATCATAAAAGTTTGTCGGTAGAGCTGGATCCTGGCTTGGTAGAGCGGAATTTTGGCGACTGGGAGGGCATGTATTTTGAGGAAATTGAATCCCAATTTCCTGCTAAATACAGGGAGTGGAAAGAAAATCAAGCAGCCTTCAAGACAGGTGCCGGCGAGTCGGTGTATGACCTTGCTGAGCGAGTGGTGCCCGTAGTGTCTAAAATTGTTGCTGCCCATGCAGGTCAGACAGTGGTTGTAGTGGCCCATGTTGGCCCCATTAGAGTGTTGTTGGCAAATGCGCTTAAACTGCCAGTTGAAGGCTATCGGCAGTTAACAATTGATCCAGCCTCAATGGCGGCGATTGATTATGGCGTCTCTCAAAATAATCTGCTATTTATGAATTTTCATGGGCGGCATTTTGAACCTAACAAACATTAGCTTTTTCGCATAAACTCCTAAAGTATTTTACATATTCGGTCGATATATTTAGCAGGAAGGGATGTTGTCATCCCTGTTGACTTAGAATTTGTAGGAGGCTTTAAAATGAGTAAGGCATTCAGAGCTGTGAGCTCAATAGGTGTGGCGGCGTTAGTATTTTCGGGAGTGTCGATGGCGGCTTCGCCGACGGGAACATTTGATGCCTGGAGTGTAACCACTGGCACCATTGCTCCAACCTCAACAGGTGGGACTGGCGCGAACTGTCCGGCAGGCTTTACCTGTGCGACAGCGGTAACGGGTGAAGGTTTTTATCAGCGCCAGATCACAGATGATGTGACCGGTAATGACTTTTTTCAGACGATTATCACCGATAAGACAGCGAATGTCGCACCAGGTGCGCTGACGTTCTCCGATGAGAGTTATGTGCGTACTGGCAATGTAACGGGGCTGGCTAATAAGACTCAGATGGAGGAAGTCACTGTTGTCGGTACTTTGACTGAAACTTTTGAAGCGTCAACAGAGTTGGGCACTGGCTGGGCAAATAATGGCACTAATGATGTTGCGCAGATTTATCAGGCCATTATTGCCGATGATACAGCGGCCGGCGCTGAAGATTTCGATGCGAAGTTTTGGTTGAGGCAGTTGGGCGCTGAGGGTGCTGCGGGTAAACTCATGAGAATCAGCAGTCAAGTTGATATTCAAGAAGCGACAACAAGCCCTGTTGCGGGTGCCGGTTCACAAGGTTTTGTGCTTGTTGAGCTGAGTGGTACTGAAAACAGTGCTGGTGGGACTGCCGATCTTGTTGCTGAAGGTTCGGTCACTTGGGCAGCCGGTGATCGCATTAAAGCTATTTGGGTGGGCCAGGACATGGCAGCAATTGAGGGTGTTCAGCAGGAATTTGGCTTTACTGCTTATGAGGATTTTACGGGTGCTACAACGGGTGCTGTCAATGCATTTAGTTTGTTGGCGGGTTCGTCTGCTGCACCAATTGATTGGGATGTTCCGACTTGGGGTAGCTCATCAGCTGCAGCTGCAGGGCCATTTTAAGGGGTTGCATATAAGCTAAATTTAATTTAGTGGTATAAAAAAGAGGGGCTAAGCCTCTCTTTTTTATGGATAAAAGAAATTATTTTTTCAAGGCGCTATGTGAGTAGTTTAGAACGCATCGCCAAGCCTTACTTCAGATTCAAGTAAAACTTAGCAATTGAAGTGATTTGTTATTATACTTACCCGTGAGTGGGCGTTAGCTGTTCAAGTAACACGTTACATAGTGTTTGGCTTGACAGTGGAATGCCGGTGTTATACATTGTGTAACAAGTGCGTTTATTAAGTGTTAATTCCAATGAACGTTGACTGCAGTGCGGTACAGATGGTAGAAGTACTGAAAAATTAGAAAGAGATGTTGTTATCTCTGTTACTTGAGGATTAGGAGGCTTTAAAAAATGAGTAAGGCATTCAGAACAGCGAGTTCGGCAGGTGCTGTAGGACTATTGCTTTCAGGTGCGGCGATGGCAGCATCACCGACAGGGTCATTCGATGCATGGGCAGTCACTGGTGGAACAATCACCACAACTGAAGCGTGCCCGACGGGTTTTACGTGTTCAACTGCGATAACAGGCGAAGGGTTTTTTCAACGCCAAATAACGGAAACCTCTAGTGGTAATGATTTTTTTCAGACCATTATTACTGATAAAGCGGCAAGTGGTGATCCGGGTGCTTTAGCGTTCTCAGATGAGAGTTATGTGCGTACGGGTAATGTGGGTGGTTTGGCTAACAAACAGCAAATGCAAGAATTAACCAATACCGGTACTTTGACAGAAACCTTTGAAGGTTCCACAGAGCTGGGTACTGGTTGGGCAAACGATGGCGCTAATGATGTTACGCAGATTTATCAGGGCATTATTGCAGATGATACAGCGGAAGGTGCTGAAGATTTCGATGCGAAATTTTGGTTGAGGCAGCTTGGAAATCAGGGTGCAGCGGGCAAGCTTATGAGAATCAGCAGTCAAGTTGATATTCAGGAAGCAACCGGCACTGAAGGTGCTGGCACACAAAGTTTTGTGCTGGTTGATTTGATTGGTGCCGAGAATCCTGCTTCTGGAAGTGCAAGTCTTGGAGACGGTGAGTCAGTTAGCTGGCAGGCTGAAGATCGTGTCAAGGCTATCTGGATCGGCCAGGATATGTCTGCAATTGACGGTGTAGGGCAGGAATTTGGTTTTACTGCTTATGAGAACTTGACAACACCAGCGCTGGTTAATGCGTTTAGCTTGTCAGGTGGATCGGCTGTTGAGCCAATTGACTGGGATACTACTGTTTGGGGCAGTGCGTCTGCTGCCGATGCAGGCCCATTCTAAAGCGTAATAGAACTTTGTAGTATAGAAAAGGAGGGGCAAAAGCCCCTCCTTTTTTTTGTGCGAAATACCCTTAAAACAAAGAGAGCGATTTTGACAAAATGAAATACAAAGCGTCATATATTTTGCTTGCTATGAGTGGGCTTTATTCTGCGTCTGGATTTGCGGCGGAAGATGTTCCGGTCGAAAAAATCATTCAGAGCTGTGAATATAAAAATCCGGGCAGCGATCAACGATCTGTGTTGACAATTGAATTGATTGATAAAGATGGTAATCGGCGTAAAAATGTCTATCATCGACTCTGGAAAAATTATATGGGGAGGGAGGGTATTGCAGACAAAATGGTACTGTTTACCGAATTTCCGCCGGATGCAAAAGGGACGGGATTTATGCGTTGGGGTTATATCGCCAGTGAAAAAAAAATGGCCGATCAGTGGTTGTATTTGCCGCATTTGAGAAAGGTACGGCGCGTTTCAGTACGTGACCCAGGCGATAGTTTTCTCGGTTCAGACCTGACATATGGAGATATAGAGGATAGATCGATTGATGATGATAGCTATGACTTGTTAGAAAAATTCGAAAAAGATGGTCTTGAGTTTTATCAGGTAGAAATTAAGCCAAAAGAAGATGAGGCTTTATATAGTAAAAAGGTGTCTTGGTACGAGAGGGGGGCGGAATGGGAAAGTTGTGTGAGGGTGAAAAC
>JAJRWO010000045.1 GCA_024276775.1 Gammaproteobacteria bacterium
CCAAGCCCCTCAATATTGAGCAAGGTTTTTTGCAATAATACCAACTGCGGCTGAATCTCCATATCAAAACGGCGCGCCGTCTGAAACAAACGCAATAACAGGTGAGCAAAAGAAATATCCTTGAGTGGCCGCTCGAAGATGGGTTCGCACACCGTACGAATGGCGGCTTCAAACTCATCAATACGAGTACCACTTGGCACCCATTCAGATGCCACATGCAGCTCGGCCACACGACGATAATCGCGATTAAAAAAGGCCAGAAAATTTTCCGCCAAATATCGCTGGTCTTCCGAACTAAGCGCCCCCATGATGCCAAAGTCAACCGCTAGATACTGCCCCTCAGGTGAGACAAAAATATTACCGGGATGCATATCAGCATGAAAAAAATTGTATTTAAACACCTGGGTAAAAAATATTTCCACCCCGCGTTCAGACAACTGCTTCAGATCTACATTTTGCTGCCGCAGCTCATCCACATGTCCCACCGGAGTACCAAAAATTCGTTCCATCACCATGACATTACGGCGACAATGCGGCCAATAGATTTCGGGAATATACAGTTGCTCTGAACCAAGAAAATTACGCCGTAGCTGCGAGGCGTTGCCCGCCTCACGCATCAAGTCCAGCTCGTCGAGAATCGTTTTTTCATATTCCCGTACCACATCAACCGGCCGCAAACGACGACCTTCACGCCAGTAACGCTCCGCCATACGGGCGATGGCATAAAGCAAGCTGACATCACGTTCAATCACACGCTTAATACCCGGCCGCACGACCTTCACCACCACTTCAGTACCATCAAGCAGGCGCGCAACATGAACCTGGGCGATTGATGCAGATGCCAGCGGCGTTTCGTCAAACTCAGCAAAGACCTCATGAATATCTTGTTTGTACGCTTGTTCAATAATCTGTCGCGCCTGCGCCCCGGGAAAGGGCAAGACCTTATCTTGCAGTTTGGCTAATTCATCGGCAATATCATCCGGCAGCAGATCACGCCGTGTGGACAGAATTTGGCCAAATTTAATAAACAAAGGCCCTAGTTCTTCCAACGCTATACGGATACGCTCAGCGCGCGGTGCACGATTTTGACGCAGCCAATGTGGCGGCCAAACATACAACAAAAATCGAAACGGTCGAAACAAATGGGTAGAAAAGACGACATCATCCAGGCCGTGTTTCACCAATACCCAATTGATATGCAGTAGTCGTCCAAGCTGACTAAAGCCAATCATTTCTGCTCCGTCCCGTTTGGTTTTAACTGCGCTTGCAGGCGTTTTACTCGCTGCACCAATCTATCAACATCAGAGCGCAGCGTATCCACCTGGTCGAGAAACTGATCCAGTTCTGGTTTGACCACCAGATCACGACTCTCTTCTTGAAAGTATTCCACCGCATCGCGCCCCAGCGTTTCGACTGCCTTGCTGCTCCAGCCAAACAGACCGCGCACCGTATTACCAACCTGGTGGGCAATCACATCACCGCTCAGACGGGAGAGCTGCTCCTCCCAGTCAAGATCAAGGCGAGCCAAAATATGTTGCACCTCGCGCCCCAACCGGGCATCACCCACCATTTCCACACCATCACCAAACACACTGGCCGGATTATCGTTCAGCCCCAACCTCGCCAGACTGAACGCCCCTCCTTTAATGCTCACATCTGGCTCACCTTCAAAGACACTCTGCACACGCAAACCATCAGCAATCGGCACCAAATATACAGACTTGCCCAGTCCGGTAATTTCCAGCGCAACCACCTTGCCCTCAAGCTGTGTTACCTGAGCCAAAGTCTCTGGATCCATTTGCAGGCAATGGTTCAGCGCCTTTTCCAGCACAGCGGTGGCTAATAGCGGCAAGACCATCAGCAGGCTGCTTCTAAAAATAATATTTTTTGCGTGAGCACACGAAAGTAGCGCACGTAGAAACGCAGTGTATATGGGATACATGAGTATTTGGGCACTGAGGCGCTGACGCCGCTATCGCGTAAAAAATACATTTTTAGAGATGCTCATTCAGAACTTGTAACCACGGTGTAAGGCGACAATACCGCCGCTCATATTATGAAAATCACAGCGTTCAAAACCAGCCGTCTGCATCATCGTTTTTAATTCTTCCTGACCTGGGTGCATGCGGATCGACTCAGCCAAATAACGATAACTGGCTTCATCATTGGCGATTAGCTTGCCCATCAACGGCAGCAACTTGAATGAATAGGTGTCATAAATTGGTTTTAACCCTGGCACCGTCGGCGTGGAAAACTCCAACACTAACAAACGGCCAGCCGGTTTCAAGCATTTAAAAATAGAGCGCAACGCTAAATCTTTATCGGTAACATTACGCAAGCCAAAAGCAATAGTGACGCAATCAAAATAGTTATCGGGGAAGGGTAAATACTGAGCGTCTGCCTGGACAAAATGAACATTGCCAACCACACCTTTATCAATCAGCCGGTCACGGCCATTGCCCAGCATGGCGCCATTAATATCAGACGAGACCACCTCTCCTTGACTGCCCACCAACGCCGACAACTTAGCCGCCAGGTCGCCGGTACCAGAAGCCAGGTCCAAGGCCCGTTGACCCGGTTTGAGCCCTGCCATCTCCATAGTGAAACGCTTCCACAGGCGGTGGATACCAAACGACATGACATCGTTCATGACATCATATGAGTCGGCGACCGAGTCAAATACCTCGCGTACCTTGCCTGCCTTTTCTTCCTGCGGCACCTGCTTAAAACCAAAATGAGTGCTCTTTTGTTGTTCCGTCATGGCGATGATTTTTCTATTTTTGCGCGCTCCATACCCAGTGACAGATGTTGATGAGCCGCTGCCTCAAGCCGCGCCAGATAGTCCTGCCACATTTTCGCCTGATTCTGGCCATAGCCATATAGTAAGCCCCAATCGTAAATACCGGTATTGTGACCATCATCAAAATAGAGTTTGATCGCATACAGGCCAACCGGCTCGACAGCAATGATATTGACCCCTTCCTTGTCGATCTGCAACACCTCCTGACCAACCCCATGACCGCGCACCTCGGCCGAAGGTGAATGCACTCTTAGAAACTCACAGGGCAGCTTAAAGTTGGCACCGTCTTCAAAAGCAATCTCTAAAATATGAGACTTCTGATGCAGACGAATATCCGTGGGTGTGGGCATGCTCATCTCAAACAACTCCGCCTTTTTAAAGAATATATCGACTCAGGTCTTCATTATGCGCCAGTTTATCCAACTGCAAATCAACATATGCCGCATCGATGACGTGGCGGCTACCGGGTTTATCCGGCGCCTCATAAGAAATCAGCTCCAACAATCTTTCCATTACTGTGTGCAGGCGACGGGCACCGATATTTTCGGTGCGCTCATTGACCTGCCAGGCAATCTCGGCAAGGCGCTTAACGCCATCTTCAGCAAATTCCAGTGTCACCCCTTCGGTAGACATCAGGGCGCAATACTGCTCGGTCAACGAGGCATCAGGCTCCGTAAGGATACAAATAAAATCTTCCGTGGTCAGCGCTTCAAGTTCAACCCGAATCGGTAGACGACCTTGCAACTCAGGCACTAAATCTGAAGGTTTCGCCATGTGAAAAGCACCTGAGGCAATAAACAGGATATGATCGGTCTTAAGCATGCCGTGCTTGGTCGAAACAGTACACCCCTCTACCAGCGGTAACAGGTCTCGCTGTACCCCTTCACGTGAAATATCGGTGCCTGACGTTTCGCCGCGCTTGGCAATTTTGTCCAGCTCATCGATAAAAACAATACCGTTCTGCTCGGCATTATATAATGCCTGAGTCTTGATATCTTCCTCGCTGACCAACTTGGCAGCCTCTTCATCCTCCAACAATTTAAAGGCATCCTTGACCGGCAGCTTACGCGCCTGCAACTTGCCACTGCCCATATTCTGGAAAATATTTTGTAATTGTCCCGTCATGTCCTCCATGCCCGGTGGCCCCATGATCTCTACATTAGCCGCTGGCGCAGACACCTCGACTTCAATTTCGCGCTCATCCAGCTGGCCTTCACGCAGTTTTTTGCGAAACACCTGACGTGTCGACGAGCTGCGACTGGCCTCTTCATCACCACGAGCAGGCGGCAAAAGGATATCGAGAATCCTCTCTTCAGCGGCTTCTTTGGCGCGAAAACGTACCTCTTTTTTGGCCTGTTCCCGCGTCATTTTAATCGAGACATCAACCAAATCACGGATAATGGATTCCACGTCGCGCCCCACATAACCAACCTCGGTAAATTTAGTCGCCTCCACCTTTATAAAGGGCGCATTGGCCAGCTTGGCCAGGCGTCGGGCAATCTCGGTTTTACCGACACCTGTAGGGCCAATCATAAGAATATTTTTGGGCGTAATCTCGTTGCGTAGCGACTCATCCACCAGGCAACGGCGCCAACGATTACGCAAAGCAATCGCCACTGCACGCTTTGCCGCCGCTTGGCCGATGATGTGTTTATCCAATTCCTGGACGATTTCTCTTGGCGTCATCTCTGACATAATTTTTTAAACCTTCTTACTGTTCTGTTGCTATGCTTAATTCTTCAATGGTGAGGTTGCCGTTGGTATAGACGCAGATATCAGACGCAATACCCAAGCCCTTTTCGACAATAGAGCGGGCATCCAGCTCGGTATTATCCAGCAGTGCACAGGCCGCCGCCTGGGCAAACGAACCACCGGAGCCAATGGCCATCAAGTCTTCTTCATGCTCCGGCTCAATCACATCGCCATTACCGGTAATAATCAGCGAAGCCTTGGTGTCAGCCACCAGCAGCAAGGCCTCAAGCCGACGCAAGGCACGGTCAGTACGCCAGTCCTTGGCCAACTCAACGGCGGCACGCACCAAATGACCGGAATGCTTTTCCAGCTGAGCCTCAAACCTTTCAAACAAGGTAAACGCATCAGCCGTGCCACCGGCAAAACCAGCGATAACCTGATCATTATAAAGGCGACGCACCTTGCGGGCATTGCCTTTCATAACCGTATTTCCCAGTGATACCTGACCATCTCCACCAATGACCACTTTGTCGCCACGCCGGACAGACAAGATAGTTGTGCCACGAAACTGCTCCACGAGGCCGCTCCTTTATAGCTGTTCTAAAAAAATGAGGCTTATTGTACACCAACAGGAAGCAGGCCTGCCTGAACAGCTGATCGATTAACGGTGGCATCAGGCTTTAACAGGCTGTTAATCAGGCGTATCGACGGTAACCACCTGATTACGGCCTTTATACTTAGCCTGGCAAAGCATCTGATCAGCCGTCTCGCGCAACTTATCCACATCGCCAATGGCGGGCGCTGCGGCAAGCCCA